>CAZVXI010000007.1:38274-38529 GCA_964631295.1 uncultured Isosphaeraceae bacterium | reverse complement strand
CCGCCCGCCGAACACTGGCACTCCGTTGGCTCGCCCGGAGTCAGTCGGGCAAGCCCGTTGGAGCCTCGCCGACACGCCCGGCCCCGGAGAGCGTGTGTCCGCTCGTTGGGCAGCATGGGTGAGTCCAGGTGGGTTTGTGAGGTAGTTGCAGATGCTGCCCAACGGCTGCAACGGAATCCCGGCTCGTGTCGGCGTCCAACGGTCTCGCCCGCCTGCCTCCTCACCACTAGGCTTCATGGGACACCTCCGTGATGC
>CAZVXI010000007.1:0-38264 GCA_964631295.1 uncultured Isosphaeraceae bacterium | reverse complement strand
CGGAGAGATCGAGCGATGCGACGATGACGAACTCATCACCCCGCCGCTCATGCAACGTCAAACAGCCAGGGCACGTGAAGTCGAGGATTGTCCGGTAGCAGGTCTGAGGAAGCGCCGCTGCTGCGTCGGCGAACAACAGAAACGGACCGGCTACGACAATTTCAACATCCGGCTCAAACCGGCTGCCTTGAACGACGGCTACGAACATTGGATGTCCCCCGCACTGGAAGCAGATCGCACGATGGCGAGAATTCGAATGCGCTGAGATGCGCTCAGCGACGGCCAGGCGTCCCGGACTTCACGCAGACCAAACCGATTGGGTTCGCACGCTCCGGCACCAACTGCACCGGATTTTGCACGGCTGCCATCAACGCCCTGCCGTAAACCCGTACCAGTCAGATGGTTAGGTGAACCTGTTGCAGTCCACTCTGGCCCATTATTACTCGCGGGGCCCGTTGCGGCGGGTCTTCGTTGCGTTTTGAAGACCGGTCAACCGTCGGTGATGGCTGTGTGGGTGGCGATGACGGCCAACTTTACCAGCCCCGTCAGCGAGGCAACCACCAGCGACACGAACGTCATCCAGATGAAGTGAAAGGCGTAGAGCCGCCATCCAACGAGGCCGGCTTCACGGAGAGGTGCGATCGTCAGGTCGCGGACGCGTTCCAACGTCGCACGGATCGCATCATCGTCAGCATTGGTTTCTTCAAGGCCCTCACGCCAGGAGTCGAGCATCGGCGTGCGCCGCTTGACCACCGCCAGATGCACACAACCGAGCAGGCCGATGCACAGCGGCAGCAACAGTCTCCAAAGCCAGTTCGGCGAGAAGATGCCGATGAGAATGCCGCCGATCAGTTCGAGCACGGGGCCATCCTCGCCAGCAAACACAAAATGAGCAAATCGCGAACAGTCGCCAGTGCGGTCGAGCGGGATCAGTCGTGGTCGTCTGTATCCGTGTCGCGATCTGAGTCACCCTCAGCCGAGCCGAAGAGTGCGCTTCCCACCCGCACAACGTTTGACCCACACTCGACGGCGACTTCGAAGTCGTTGCTCATGCCCATCGAGAGAATGTTGAACTTGTCCGTGACATCGCCGGCCTTTTGGATGTCTTCGAACAACTCACGGCACATGTCGAAGTAAGGGCGTGTGTCTGCAGGGTCCTCGACGATCGGTGCCATACACATCAGGCCGCGCACGCGAATATTGATCATTGTGTCCATCTGATCGATGACATGCCTTGCCGCTGCGGGAGCCACGCCATGCTTTGCCTTTTCGCCTGATACATTTACTTCGATCAGCACCTCTGCAACCTCGTCGGTGCGTGCTGCGACGGTCTGAATCTCCTCTGCAAGGCGCAGGGAATCGACGGAATGCACGAGGCGGACAAGAGGCAGAGCCTTACGCACCTTGTTTCGTTGGAGGTGCCCGATCATGTGCCAGCGAATCTTCTCCGGCAGGGCGCCGTCTGCGCTGCGTGAGCGTCCAAGGTCGCGGTGGCGGCTCAGAAACTCATCGAGTTGCGCAGACCGCTGCACGAGTTGTTGCACACGATTCTCACCGAGGTCCACGTGGCCGAGCGAGACCATCTCACGAATCTGATCCATCGAAGCATGTTTGGTGACCGCGACGAGGATGATCTTCTCCGGGTCGCGGCCAACGCGCTTCGCTGCCTCAGCAATGCGCGATTTCACCGACGCAACGCGTTCAGCGAGCGTGCCCCCTGATGCGTCAGTTGCTGATTCGGATGCTGCAGGATTGGTATCAGACACGGTGGTGGCCATGCAATGAGGATAGGCGTGGCGCACGCCGCCAACAAGATCGCCAAATTCCCTTGACAACAAGCCCGATCTGCACGCGCAGAAGTTGCGCTGCGCGCAAGAAACAGGCCCGCGACCGAAGTCACGGGCCTGTGGGTTGGTGATTGAGGACTCAGATCAGGCCTGCGGCCCGAATGCAGCACCGAACTGGTCCATGCTCCACGCTTCCGGGCACAGTGGCTCGATGAGGTGGTTGATGAAGACTTCTGCCTGGTGCGAAGTCGCGCCCATGACCTTGAGGTTGGCATACATCTCACCAATACCTCGCAGGTACTCGAGAGCCGCCAGGTCTGCCTCGGTTGCAGTGCCGGCATCGATCTTCGCCTGCAGTTGGCCTTTCAGTGAAGACGGGTCTGCACCGTCGCCGGCCTGTTGAGCGTAGTCATTCCATGCCTGCGTGAGGGCGTTGCGAATCTCCTCGCGGGCGGCCGCCATCTGTTCATCGCTGAAGTCGCCGTCGTGCGAGACCCCATGCAGCGATTCGTATTGTTCGATGACCGTGAGCACCGAATCACGACGCAGACGCATCGTCGAAATCGTCGGGTTGGCTGTCTCATCGCCAGGTGTCTGCACATCCATGTGGATTTGCGTGCCGCTGACGGTGCCGCGAAGTTCGTCTGCAGTCATGCCACGCATGAAGATCGCAAGGCGTTCGGTCGCACGCAGTGCATGCGGCTCCACCGGAACATAGTCCTCGAGCTGGAAGTCTGCACTTTCAAGCGCCTGCGCGAGGTTTGCGGGGTTGGTAGCCGCACCACCGGTCAGATCGAGAATCTGGCCGTTGCGGAAGAAGCTCGCTTCCGTGAGGTCCGGCTTCGTGCCGCTGTCAAACGCTGCGAGGTTCGCTCCGATACCACTGCCATTTTTGGTGATGAATACCAGCGAACCGTTGCCGCCAACCACGTTCGGAGCGGTTGAGAAGTTGATCGACCCGCCGGCGACGATATCTACGCCGTCATCCAGAACCAACTGGCCGTTGTTGAGCAGCACATTCGCTGCGTCGCGGCCGAGCAGGTTGATAGTTGCAGCAATGATATCGATGTTGCCAAGTGCGCTGATGTCGCCAGACTGGAACATCCCGTTCGTGAACGCACCGAAGTTGCCGACGACGCTCAGCTTCTGGTTCTGGCCGAGCAGAATATCACTGAAAACAGACTCGAGCGTCAGGTCGCCAGTCGCGCCGATCGTGGCTGCTTCCGGGATCGCGATCATGATGTCATCGTTGAGATGAATGTCGCCCCAGACAGTTGCCGAGTTGGCACCATCGAAGAGGATCAGCCCGGGCGTCTGGGCGTCCAGCATGTTCAGCGGGCTGTCGCCGCCAATGTCGCCGCCAAATTCGATGAGCTGGTTCGATTCGACAAAGAGGTCATGGTTGCCGTCGATCGTGCCGCCGAAGCGTGCACGGTTCAGGCCTGACACGAACGTGTCGTCGATCAGTTCGACATCGGTCTGAAGGTCAATGTCATTGCCTTGAATGAGGATGCCGCTGAACCCGCCGCGAGCAGCCGGACCCCCCACCGCACCGATCAATGTGATGCCGCCACCGCCAGCGTTGAAGTCGCGGGTGACGAGCGTGTCCATGTTTGTCACGTCGTCTTCGAAGTGTATGAAGTTCGACGCGATATCGAGCGAGTTTCCATCGCCGTCGATCGTCTGCGCGAAAGTTGCAGAACTCGACGCGGTCATCGTGACATCGTCGGTCAGCATCACGGCATCGTCGTAATCGAAGATCGATGCATTGTGGTTGCCGCCCAGTTGCGTCATGCCGGGCTCATCGGTGGCGATCAGGCCGAGCGCTCCCTGCGAGCCAACGTCGCCGCTGATTTCAGTGACGCCGGATGTCAGGATGTTGATGATCGCATCATCACCCTCGATTCCCCCAGTGAAGCGGATGTCGCCGCCGTCTGTGCTGATGAATGTCGTGCCGAGCAGCAGTCCGCGATCGAATGGCGCGTTCACCTGAACCGGGCCGTTGTAGGTCTGTTGATCACGCGTGCGGATGGACGAAGCGTTGACAATCGTGCGACCATTGACGGTCAGGTACGCGAGTGAGCGTGGTGCATCCTCGTTGAAGGCATCAGTTGCCATGCCGACATCGCCATCGAAGGTGACGTCGCCATCATCGACGGACACTTCCAACCCGCTCATGCGATCATCGGAGAACGTCGCATCTACGATGTCCATGAAGTGCACGTTGGATGCCTGCAGATGCGCGTCAACGCAAACATCCACCGGAGCGCGGTAGAGTTGGTCGCCGCCGCTGATGATTGAAGCGGTGTTGATCACGACAAGTGCGCCGTTGACGTCGAGAAAGCCTGCGATGTCCACGGGCGAGTTGAACTGCACTTCGCCATTCGAGTCGCCGAAGGCATTTGCCTGAATCGTGACGTTGTTGGCACCAAAGATGCCTGTGTCGAAGCCAAGCACGACGTCGCCGCCGGCAGTCAGGAACAAGTTCTGTTCAAAGGCTCCTTCCGCGAGACCGAAGTCGAGCGAATCAAAGATGAAGATCGACCCGAGCGCTTCGACAGTGATGTCGCCGATGATCGCTTCGAGTGACTCGGAGCTGATGTACGTATTGCCGGTCAGTGTGCCTTCGGTGAAGTTGATCGTGTCACCATCGAGCAGGAAGTCCTGGAAAGGCAGCGGCTCGGTGTTCGATTGTATGACCACGTTGAACGGGTCAAGCAGCAGTTCACCCACCTGCGAGCCATCAACCGCATCGAGGGCAACATTGCCGTCGTAGAACAGGTCGAGACCGGAGACTTCCGCGAAGCCGCCTCGCCCGCCCGTTGCGCCGCCTGAGACATCGACCATCGCGCCCGAGGGCATGATCGTCTGCCCGTTGTAGCTGTGCACGAGTACTTCGCCGCCGTGCGCGTTGCCCGAACCGCCGGCTGCGGAGATCAGCGAACCATCCGTCATGAACGAATGATTCTGGCTGGTGAACTCAACATAGCCTGCCTGGCCGCTGTTGGAGTCGGCGAGCAGTTGGCCGGTGTTGAGAACGCTCGGGCCCTGCACTGTGATTGAACCAGCAAGACCGGTATCAACGCTCGTGGTGACGAGACCCGAGTTGTGAACCAATCCATCAGCCGCCGCCATGGTGACATCGCCGCCGTCGGCGCGAATGGTGCCGCTGTTGAGCAGCGCGTATCCGTACAGGTCGCCCGCACCAAGGACAACCTGCCCGCCGGTGCTGTGAAGTGCACCAGCGTTTTCAACCCCGGGATCGGCCATCATGTCGGGCGTGGTCTGCCCGGTGTTGGGCATGTCGTTGCCGACAAGTTCGTTGCCATCAACCCGAATCGTGATGCGCTCCCCATGCTCACGAATCAGGATGTCGTTGCCTGCCACCATGGCGATGATGCCGTTGTTGGCACTGATCACGCCCCGGTTGCTCACATGCCGTCCGAGCAGGTACGCGTCGTTGGCACGAATGCTGCCCGCGTTGAGCACGTTGCCGGTGAGGTTCGTGAACTGCCAGTTCCCGGACATAAAATCCTGGTTGGAAATATTTCCAGCCGCCGCGTAGAGCGAGCCGACGTTAATCACAGCGCCTTGACCGAATACGACCCCGGCAGGATTGACCAGGAAGACCCGGCCGTTCCCCAGCAGTTGTCCGTGGATCATTGTCGGATCATTGCTGTTGACGCGATTGAGCACCGTCGCCAGATCATGCGGCTGCACGAACTGGACAATCTCGTTCGGGAGAATGTCGAAGTTCGTGTAGTTGATGATGCTGCCATCGCTGGCAGTAATCACCGTGTGATTTCCGTTTTGCTGGAAGGTGACATCACCGTTCACAACGGTGGCACCATCCTGATATGCCATGGCCGGACTCGTGGCGAATCCGGCGGTCATGGCCATTCCAATCACGCCCGCCTTTGCAAGGCGCGAATAGACAGCGTTCCAACGACTTGACATCTTATCTTCTCCCTGGCCAGATGGCTGAGGTGTTGTTACATCCTAAACCTAGCTCAAGAATGGCCTGTCAAAAGAGAATCGTTCCAACAAAATGCAGCCGGTTCGCACCATCGTTGGCGCCGACCGCGATTACCTCATCGAGTACAAAGCCCCAATCCAGGCGCAGATTCACATTCCGGCGGTACTGAAGCTCAATACCGACACCCGCGCCCAGCAGCGTCTCATCGTTTTCGAACGCCAGAGCGTCATTCGCTGTGACATGTCCGATATCTACAAAGCCCTTGAAAATCAGGTCCCAGTCCGGGCGGCCGTACACAAACTGCGGCGAGTTGCGGAATGTCTCACCAAGGAGCGTCCGCGGCTCGGTTTCAATCTGGAACGTGCGGGGCAGGTGGAAGCGGTACTCCGCACTTCCGATAACCACGTTATCACCCGCGACGGCAGACTCGGGATAACCACGAACCGTGTACAACCCGCCTGCGACACTCTCGAACTGGGGAACCACGCGATTGTCGCCAAACACGACCTGTCCGCTCGTACGGAAGAGCAGTTCATGAGCGAGCGTTGATGAGTCGGGTGTATTCGGATCGAGCCATGCTTCGCGATTGAGCAGTGGTTCAAGGAACACCGAGTGTTGACCCGACCAGCCGAACTTGAACCACTCATCATCGGGTGCTGTGCGTCCGAGGCTTGCCAGTTGCGTCGCGTTGAGATCTGTCAGCGACCCGTATTCAAAGAAGGCTTCTGCCTGAGTGCCATACCACTCTGTGGTTCTGTCATATCGGACGCCGAAGCGCGGAATCAGGAACTGTTCCTGCCCGTTGGTTGCCAGCGGGTTGTTCACTTCAATGTCGTAGTACGTTAGTGAAGCGAACAGATCGAGGAACTGCTCACGATTCTGCCAGATATTCGCTTCGATCTCCCCGCCAACTGTCCAGGTTGTTCCGGTAAATGTCGCTGTGAAGAAACCGACCTGGTCGGCTGCGAACTCGCTCCACGAACCGAATATCTTCCAGCGGATTCGATCGTTCGCGAACGGCGCTTCGTAGGACGTCACGACCGAGTTGGAGCCGTCAAACTCATTGGTCGCCAACTCGACAGAGAAGATGTCATCGTTATTTGTAACTTGCGAGTGAATCAGCCCGACTCGTTCGCGCAGATGGCCTGTCTGGGATGTGCCCGTGTTGCCGATCTGGCCGTAAATAATCAGCGGGTCATTTTCTGTGATGATGTAGTCGAGCGCGACAGTCTGGGGGTCTTCTGCCGTCGCCAGGGCGACATCCACCCGACGGCCTGGATGGCGACCCTTGTGGAACACGAACCGGTCCAGCTTGGCCTTGTTAAGAAGGTCGCCTCGCGGTTCTGTCGACGTCGGATCGTACGGACGTACAGGTGAATCACGCAAGATCTTCTGATGCAGCGGGTGATTGGTTCGCTCTTCAATTTTAATCTTGGGAGCACTGATCGCATCATCAATCGCGCGCAGTGTGGACGCAGGGAACTTGAGGTCCTCACCGGGCTGAACCACGCGGCCGCCACTTGCGAGCGTGCGCATCTCGGTCACGATGCCCGTGGCGATCAACAGCGGAAACTCCGTCATGCCTTCCGGCCGGGAGACGGCGCCCGCGGGCGTCACGATGCTCGGGTCGGGGCCGACGAACACGCCGAGGTACCCCGCTTCAACAAAGCGGTCGCGAATCGTCTCGATGATTGCCTGCAAGGCAGCAGCAGAATACGTCTGCGTGCCGGCCGCGTTGAGTGAGTCGAGTGTGACGAGCATCGCCTGCTCGTCATCATCTGACTCGGCCGCCAACGCTGGCATGTATGTTCCGCTTGAACCATCAAGCGCGATCGGCATCGACATGATTTCGCTGATAGGAATGTGCTGCGGATGCTCAACGCGATAACGCAAAGAGAACTCGCTGATCTCGAAGGTGGATGCCGCTGTCATGACCTGGGTCTGGTCATTGGCCTGAGCCGCGGGCGGGCCTTCCACAGGTTCAAGTTCGATATCACCCTGCGCCGCTGCTGGCGCGGTCCACAAAAGCATGGCCGCCACTGCGACACTTGCCCCTGTGTGCCGTGCGCGGTTGTTCGCGATGGAAACATGATTCGTCATCAGCACGGGTCGGTTCGTCGTGTTCATTCCGTGATCATCCATTGACTCGAAGCAATGCGTCCATGTCATTGCACGGCCGCCCAGAGAATTTCGTTGCAGTCGTCAAAGCGCTCTTCATCGACTCAAAAGACCCCTGTCCGTTACCGGGACCTGCGCAAAGCGCGCAACCGTTGCGATTTGATTTGACATCTATCCTGCATCACCAGATTCCCCCGACAACCTGTATTCCCACGTGGCAAACTGGGCTGACCACGACTGCAGCATAGCGAAAATTGCTTGTAATGCACGCAAAGCCAGAGATTTATATGCCAACGACCGATAACTCCGCGCGGCCACGCATTGCTGCCAGAGCGATTCGAATCGGCGCCCGAATCGGTTCCGGCAAGATGTGCGATCCGACCGATACAAGCGTCGGGTTGGCCCTGACCGGCGTTCTTTGCGCACCAATCCGTGGATTATAAGACGTTGTGGCTGTGGAAATGGTCGCCGTGAGCGGCCTGACAGGCCGGGAAGGAATCGGGGCTTTCCACTTGATGATCGCGCGCCAATCGCCGATAGCACCCGGAAGGCCATGCGAGCCATGGCCGTTGGAATATCTCGGAGTCTGCCATGTTCACTCGAATTGCCTGCATCGCAACCTTTGGCCTCGCCGCGACACTCGCCGGCTGCCAGTCCACTGAGCAGCGTACATGGCTCGTCGAAGGCCCGTCGAACTCGGTCATGCTTGGCATGGTCGACTCGCAGGCACACGCTCACGACGATGCCACGGGCGCGATTCATCTCGGTGCCGGCGATGCACTTGGCTTCCAGTTGTACATGAATCACGTTGCCTATGTCCACGCGACCGGCGACAACGGTTCCATGTATGCCACCGGCGCACCCGACGGCCCGCAGGAATAAGCCAGTCATCATACGGTTGTGGGAAGAGCGAAACGCTGCAGCGCACGGACGCGCGACGGCGTTCCGCTGCGCGCCCACGCTTAATGCACGGGGATTCGCGGGATGACGTAGACAACGAAGATGGCGACAGCCAGCCCAAGCGCGACCACCGCAAGCACGATTTGTGCAGTCATGACAAGCGTGCTCGTCATCAGCTTGCGCATGTCTTGAAGGTGCAGCGACTTGTAAATGAGCGATATTCCAAATGCGAGTGGGACCACCAGCACGTACCACCACGGCTGCATGCTGTGCATCGGTGTGATGAACGGCGTGTATGCAAACAGCATGGCCAGCGACGCGAGCATCATGCGGATCCCTCGCCTGCTGCGTCGACGTCAGCCCCACCATCATCCGACCGCCGCTTTGGTCTGGGTGGCATCCGAGGCGTGAACTGCAACGCGTCCAGAATCACCGCGAGATTCATCAGTCCGGCGAGGGCGATATAGAGCGTGCCGACTTCATTCACGTGGCTGATTCCCGTCGTCCAGAGCCGTTGCTCGGCTGACTTGGCCTTGATCACGTTCTGGTTGAGGTAGTCGATCCCGAGAGCGATTGGGCCATTGAGCGATTGCGCAAGGAACCACAGGCGATCTTCCTTGCGGTCCACACAGTCGATCCCACCGATCAAAACGCCCAGTATCACCAGCAATAAAATGCCCGTCATGATGCCGAACCCGCGGGCGCGCTCGCCCAAAGCGATATGACCGGCCCCCGGCCAGAGCCATGCCAGCAATGCCGCATGAGGAGTGAATGGCGTGTCTTGCTGGCTGCTCATGACTCAATCGACGCAGATGAAAAGATTTGCGGACGTTGCCGCGCAACAGATGTTACGCGCCAGGCGCGTGGTCATCGGATCAACTCCATCGGTGTCCGGGAACGGCCGATCACCGATGGGAGCGACAGTGTAGCCGCCGATGCGATGCACGTTTGGCTCCCACGGGTTCCCGAAAGGAGTCGGCCATGTCCAACGCCGAGAAGCCCAACGCTGATGTCCCAATGTCTCCGCCCGGTGGAGAGGTGGTCGATCGCCGCACCGGTCTGGATCGCCGGGCGCTCTCTGTCGAGCAGGGCGCCGCATCCAACCTCGAACGTCGTCGAGGCCCTGGTCGCCGCCGGACCGACTTCATGCGCTCCGCAGAGGAAGGCGAGATGACCAATGAACAGTTCCTGTTCATCATGGCCATCGATACCTTCAAGCGCGTGAACGGCAAGACGTTCCCCACGTGGACGGATGTCCTCGAGGTGGTCCGCAAGCTCGGTTACCGCAAGACTCAGGAGAGCGAACTGAACCTCGGCCGCCGCGCTGAAGACTGGACAGAGCGTGCCGACGCACCCAGCGGCGTGGACAAAGAAGCGCCCGCGGAAGAGGCCGCGTGATCTGTGGACATCACGGCGATGCGACCGTCTCGCTAGGATGGACGGATGCCTGCCGCTGCCCCGCTGCTCTCGGTCCGCACGTTGCGCAAATCGTTTGCATTGCGCGGCGGACGCGCGACATCAACTGCGGGGACCGTCCGCGCGGTGGACGATGTTTCATTTGAACTGGCAGCGGCAGAATCGCTTGGCATCGTCGGTGAATCGGGCAGCGGGAAATCGACCATCGCGAGGCTGATATTGCGCCTCATCGAGCCTGACGCGGGCGAAGTTCGGATCAACGGCACCAGCCTCGCTGGCCTTTCGCCTCGCCGGATCCGCAAAGCACGGCGGGAGATGCAAATCATCTTTCAGGACCCGGGTGGGTCACTCAATCGCCGGCATCGCGTCGGTGAGATCATCGCGGAGCCGCTTCGCGTGCATCGTGCGGCGCGGGGCAAGGTGCTGCGCGCGACGGTTGCGCGCCTGCTGGAAACCTGCGGCCTGCCCGACGATGCTGCCCGGCGATTCCCGCACGAGTTCTCCGGCGGGCAGAAACAGCGCATCGCCATTGCCCGGGCCATCAGCCTCCAGCCGAAGCTGCTCATCTGTGATGAACCGACAAGCGCTCTTGACGTGTCCGTGCAGGCACAGATCCTGAATCTCCTGAGTGATCTCCAGAGAGACCTCGGTATGGCCATGCTCTTTATCAGCCACGATATGGCGGTTGTCGAGCACATGTGCGACCGCATCATCGTGATGCGCGATGGCAGGATCGTCGAGTCTGGATCGCGTCGGGCGGTGATTGACACCCCTCAACAGCCCTACACACAGCAACTGCTGGCTGCCGTGCCACGCCTCTGACGGAGGCGGCATCATCTGACAACTGGCAACGCATCTGCTCGCGGCTGCTACGCTTTGGCGGTGGAAGTCTCGCGTATGTCAGATTCGATACATGAGCAAGCGGCGGCCCACGCAGGCGACGGGTTGCTGGTGGTTGTCTCCGGTCCTTCCGGTGTCGGTAAGACGACCATCGTGCGCGCGGTGCTCAAGTCCCTTGATGGCCTGTTCAGTGTGTCAGCAACCACGCGATCACCCCGGCCGGGCGAGCAGGATGGTCGCGACTACTACTTCGTCTCGCTCGATCAGTTCAAACAGATGCGCGAGCAAGGCGAGTTCCTGGAGCATGCCCAGGTGTTCGGCCGCGACTGGTACGGCACACCCGCGGGACCTGTCCGTGAGCGCATCGCCGCAGGCAGAATCGTCATGCTCGATATTGATGTGCAGGGCGCGCTGCAGGTCCGGCGTGCCATGCCCGAAGCTTTGCTGATCTTCGTCAAGCCCCCGAGTGACGATGCGCTGCTCGCGCGACTGCGCGGCCGAGCCGACGTCCCGGAGGATCAAATCCAACGCCGTTTCGCAGAGGCCAAACACGAGATGGAGACCGCCGGGACCAGCGGCGCGTATAACCACTTCATCGTGAACGATGATCTGGAACAAGCCATCGCCGACGCGCAACGTGTGATTCAGGCTCGCCGAGACGCGCGGCACGCGTGATCGTCTCGGAGAGTGACCAACGGCGGGCGCAAGCGCATCCCGGAGTGCATGGTGTTCGGCAGACTCACGCAGAAAATGAGATCGTTTGCGACACTTGCAGCACTGCTGCTGACGATTCCACGCGGCGCGTGTGCACAGGACAGCCGAGTTGAGTCAACTGCCGCCCGCGGCATACGCCCGGCTGTCGAGCAGATCTATGCCGTTCGAGGCGGCGTCGTGACGATCCCGCTGAGAGCGGCCATACCCGGGCGCGACTGGCCTGCATGGCTGACTATCACCCTTGCAGACGGTTCCTCGGTCGACGCGCAAGTCGCGTGGGTTGCGCCGCGCCCGATCATCGAAGCCCGACACATACGGCGGTGGTCCGACGAAGCTCAGCAAATGACCGTTCGCGCGATCGCACCGAGCGATTCGACGGCGGTCGGGAACGGAACGCCGACGGCAATCGCCCCCCTGCCGCTCGATGCTGCCGGGGACCTCACAGTGGCGGGCGAGTCTGTTCGAACGGTCTGGTTCGATCCGCCTACGCCGTTCGCGCCCGGCGTCACCCTCCCGGACATGCCCGCTGGCACCGCTGCTGATACACCGAGCGCTGAATCGCCATTTGCATACTGGAGATGGCTGCTGATGGCTGAGCGCATCGGCGCGCGGCCTCCGGAGATCACGAACTTCACGGGCCTCGAACAACACCTGGCCCAGTCCATCGCGGATCTCTGGATGGTCGGCATGCGGGCACTGGAACGGGCGGACGAATCACTCGCGAGCGAGTTGCGCCTGATGCTGACACGCACATGTTCGGGCAGGCGCGGGCCGATCGCCGCGTGGATCACTCGACGGACCGCGCTCAACGAGTTGCTCACCGTTCTGCTTGATCAGCGCCGCTCGCCGATACAGCGCACGCTTGACGTACAGAGTTGGCTCGAAAGCCAGCCGCCGATTCTCATCTGGCCGGTGCGTCTGTACGGCAAGACGGTGAGCATCGCCGCGCTGAATCGCGCGACCACACCAGTCGACCTGCAACTTGCGTGGGCACGAGATGCTGGCGAACCTGAGCAGGTCAGGCTGCGCGCAGGCGAAGTGCGCGAGTTCGAGGTTGCGCGGCCGGTCGAATTGCAAGATCAGGTGCTCGGCGAATCGATTGCGCAAAAGCCGCTCATTCTCGACGTGCGATTCGACACGCGTCGCTCCAGCATTCAGTTTCCGCCTCAGGCAATTGCAGCATCGCCGCCCGGCGTCGAGTTGCGTGGCCTGCATCTGCCGCTTACGCTCGCGGACGTTGAAGTCGCGCAGCAGCCGGTCATCGAAGAGTCGCATGCAACGTTCGTGCACGTGCGCAAGCGCAGTGGCCGCTGGGAGGTTTTCGTCGACTGTCGTCGACCAACCGAGACGCGATCGGTTGAAGACCAGCAACTCCCGCTGGCGCTGCGCAATCCCGAAGACCTCATCGGGCACGAAGCAATCACCCTGCTCATCGGCCGCAGTGAATCTCTGCCCGATCGGCCGGGCATCATGCTCGTCATTCCCGAGCGCGGCTGGTGGAAACTGCCACTGGGTGAGAACGATGGAACATTGCAGATTCATCGGCGATCGTACGATGACCGCTGGCTGTGCCGAATCGTTGTGCCCAATGCCTGGGCGACCCGTGTTGCCGATGAAAGCCGGCTCAATGCCGGCCCAACGACTCAATTGAGGCTGGCGATCAGCCGCACGCATGCAGATTCGCGGTCAATCGAGACCGGCCCGGGCCGTATCGCATCGTGGTTCATCGACCCGGCCCGAATGCATGTAGACCTGTCAGCGTGGGAGCAGTGACGTCGGTGTCGCGAAAGCCAGTGTCTAGACAGGTGGATGGTCGTCGTGCTGGATCCGCGGGCGTATCCACTGCCATGTGCTCCATGCCTTGAACCCGCAGACGATGGCAGGGCCAACCAGCACGAACCACTTGCCTTGCAACGCGAATGCGAGCACCGTGAGCTGCGTGGCAAGGAACGCGAGGAAACCAAGCAGCGCCCAGGCCGGCCATAATCGGCGAGATGAGCCACCCGGCGCGGTCGCTTCAACGGCGTTGGTTGATGGGTTGGACTGGCTCTGAGGAGGTGTCGTCATTGGTACACTGCGGGTTCGTCCGGAACTTGTTGGCGGACTTTGCATTTGACCCTTGAGGGGCCATCGCGACAACGATATCAGAGTCGGTCGGCCGAATCACATGGAAGTTCAGCGCGATGCGGGCGTGCGGTCCCCTGCCGCAGGGTTCGGCAGGTGTTTGGCCAGCAACCGGACTTTCACCCGATGGAGAGACCCGGGATAACCCCGGCGGAGTCGATCCAGCAGGCCTGCCCGCAGCTGTTCGTCGAGGTTAAAACGGACGGATGAGGATGGCACCCCCACTGTCAACACGCCACGGTTGAATGACTCAATGACGCTTTCGGAAGCGAGTCGCTCCGGAACGATCTGCTGCCAGAGGTCGGCGATCTTGCCGAACTTCTTTGCCTGCCTCTGAGCGTGCTCGGCCTGCGCGCCCAG
The DNA here is from genome assembly GCA_964631295.1 of uncultured Isosphaeraceae bacterium. GTDB lineage: Bacteria > Planctomycetota > Phycisphaerae > Phycisphaerales > SM1A02 > CAZVXI01. The sequence continues at coordinate 24,029 of CAZVXI010000007.1, read as the reverse complement.
CATCCCCTGAATCGAGGCATCACGCGGCCGCGAGCTGCGGTACTCGCGCAACCGTTCGATATGGGCCAGTCGGTCGTGCGACATGTGGCTATTCTACCGGTCGCGGACGAATCATGATCGGGTCGCCAGGACTGTGAAGGTTGTCCGCCAACGCTCCACCGGTCCACCGTGGGTTCGCCACAGCGCACTCGCTATCCTGATCGCAGGCCATGAGTTCGATCACACTGCGTAATATCACGAAGCGGTTCGGCAAGACGACCGCAGTCGACGGCGTCGACCTGACGATCCCCTCGGGAGACCTGTTCTTTCTGCTCGGGCCATCCGGCTGCGGCAAGACGACGCTGCTGCGCATGATTGCCGGGTTCATCGAGCCCACCGCCGGACAGGTGCTGTTTGGCGAGAAGAATGTGACCGCCCTGCCGCCGAACAAGCGCAACGCTGGCATGGTTTTCCAGAGTTACGCGCTCTGGCCGCATATGTCCGTGGCTGACAACGTCGCGTACGGCCTGAAGGTGCGCAAACTCGAACGAAACGCTCGCGAGGCGAAGGTCAGCAAGGCGCTTGCTGCGGTCCGCATGAGCGAGTACGCAGATCGCAAGCCCAACCAGCTCTCGGGCGGGCAGCAGCAGCGCGTCGCACTGGCCCGGGCACTTGTCATCGAACCCACAGTCCTGCTGCTCGATGAACCATTGAGCAATCTCGATGCGAAGTTGCGACTGGAGATGCGCAGCGAAATCCGCCGGCTGTGTACTGAAACAGGCATCACCACCGTGTACGTGACGCATGATCAGAAGGAAGCGCTGTCCATGGCTGATGGAGTTGCCGTCCTCAAGGATGGTGCTGTTATTCAGGTTGGACCGCCACGCGAGTTGTACGAACGTCCTACGAGTCGATTCGTAGCGGACTTTCTCGGTGAAACGAACTTCATCCAGGGCACTCTCGCGCCGAGCAGCAACGGGGCGTGGCAGATCGACACTGCGGTCGGGACGTTGATCAGTCGGCAGTCAGGCGGCGATCATGCATCAGCTCCCGGTTCAGTCACATGCTCCCTCCGGCCGGAGGCGGTCAGGATCGTTGACACCCCCGCCGCGGAGAACGCGATGACCGGGAAGCGGGTCGAGACGATCTACCTTGGCGAGGTCGCTCAGCACATCGTCGAACTGCCTGGCGGGACGCGACTCAAAGCGTACGAACTGAATCCTCGCCATTTTGGCCAACCAGGTGACGCGATGCACCTGACGATCGCCCCTGAGGACGTGGTCATCCTGCGGTGAGCCGCCGGCCATTGGTGGCGATCGGTCGCGGCTCGAGCGAACCGGGCTCTTTCCGATGACACACCTGGTCGTAGCTGGACAGAACACGAAACATCGCCCCGCAGATCGTTGTATATGCACTGACCAGAGGAATGCCCTGTGTTTTCCTGTTTCTTCGCGTAAGGCAGTTCCGCGATTGAAGCGTAGCCCATGACCTCTCAGGGTGAGCCAGAAGATCGCACCCTATGGCCTCACAGAGGACCATGCACCAAGCAATTCCATATCGTTGTAACACCAACAATCTGTATTTCACACCGATTTTTTCGGGCGAAGTGGGTATAACACACGCGTAGTTGTATATACTACAAGCTTCTGGGCTGCTGGCGACTCGAAACAGCCCGCGATTACCCGGCAGCGCGAGAAATAGAAGGTATTTGTTTGGTATTCGGAGCTGCTGGCAGTACGATGATGAAGGTGGTGCCGGCATTTTTCGCCGATTCGACCGTGATCTGTCCCCCGGCCTGTGTGATCAATCTTCGGCAGATCCACAAACCGAGGCCGAAACCGCTGGATTCGGAGCCACTGGGAGCAGGGTCAGAGCTTCGGAAAGGTTGAAACAGCGATTCTGCGATCTCTGGCGACATTCCGGGGCCGTTATCGGCGACTTGTACCCGCACCGTGCCATCATCAGAAGATGCCGAGATGCGAATGCCATCCCCCACTCTTGTGCGTTTGATCGCGTGGGTGGCATTGGTGATCAGGTTCATCATAACCTGTTGTAAACAAGTGATTTGCATCGATACCTCGGTGTCTGATTCGATGTTCACATCGAGGTGGATACCATCTTTTGAGGGATGCCTGGCTAGGCATGAGAGTGCCTGATCGACCGCTTGTCGGACATCTGCGATCGACTCTGAGGCATCATCGTCCGGCCGGGCGAAGGTGAGCATGGCCCGGGCGATTGCACTGACCGCCTCAGCTCCGCTCGATGCCTTCTGCAGGGCCTTGTGGAGCATCTCAGGATCATCACGGTGACCCTTTGCCAGTTGCGCATACGCGATGACGGGTGTGAGCAGGTTGTTGATTTCATGTGCAACACTGGCCGAGATCGTCCCGAGTGTGGCCAATCGCTCGAGATGATCGAGGTCATGGGCAATCGAGCCGGTCGCACGGGCGGCATCGTCAATGAACCGCAGGGGGTCCTGGCGATTGGCATCATCCGATGCGTGAGCGGGTGCTGCAGGCGTTTTAGGCTGATCTGGCATTGTGTGGCCTTGAAGTCATCCGTGCTTCGTAGTCCTGAGACAGGAATCGGCTATTGCGATGCCCGGCTTTGCGCAGCAGCCGATTTGGCGCGTCCGGACGCCTACCTGTGCGGAGCAAACCTCGTTCCGACTTATCTGAGTGGCCTTGGAGCGGCCCTGATGGACCATTGATGCCTAGTGTTCCACGTGGAACGCGGTTCTTCGTGAGGCGCTGGCTACGTCCGGATTTGTGGACAGTTCCCTGTCAGTTGATCGATGTTCCACGTGGAACACACCTCGCCGACATGTGATTGGCTCGGTGAGTGCTGGTTTGGACCCCATTGCAGGAGCACACCCATGGCCAGGAAGGCAGGCAACAGACGACTCGGACGTGGCCTTGGAAGCTTGATTCAGACCCCCGTCAAAGTTGATGTCCCCGATGAGGAGCACTCGTCCGCTGACGGGTCGCGGGAGGAGAATCAGGCGTCAGCCGTCGACCTCAGCAGAACGCAGGCTGCCAGCCTCATCTCATCGGCAGCTGAACAAGAAGCAAGCGGGCATCCGCCCAGCGAACAGGAGTGGGTCGTGCATGATGAGATTGCCGATGAGTCAGCCGATCAACCAGTCGCCCGGATGCTCGACATGGCATCTGTGCGTCCGAATCCAAATCAGCCTCGGCGAAACTTCGATCAGGAGGCTCTGCAAGCATTGGCGGATTCCATCAGATCTGCCGGGCTTATGCAGCCAATTGTCGTCCGGCCGGATGGGACGTCCCACCAGATCATCGCTGGTGAACGCCGCTGGCGGGCCGCTCAGATCGTCGGACTCGATACGATCCCGGCAGTCATCCACGATGTCGACGATCGTCAGGTTGCAGAGTGGTCGCTGGTTGAAAACCTCCAACGCGAAGACCTCAACGCGATTGAGAAAGCCCAGGCATTCCAGCGATTGAGTGATGAGTTTGAGCTCACTCATCAGCAGATCGCAGAAGCGGTGGGGCTGCATCGGGCGAGTGTCACAAACCACATCCGTTTGCTCGAACTCGACCCCACGACGCTCGAAATGGTCGAGAAAGATTTGCTCACACTCGGCCACGCACGAGCGCTGCTCAGCATCGGCACCGTTGCCGATCGCCAGAAGCTCGCTGCAAAGTCGGTGCGCGAGGGTTGGTCGGTGCGATCCATCGAGCGGGAGATCCGCAAGCTCATCGAGGGCCCGTCGACGACATCGACCGGCGAAGATCGCGAAGCTGGGCAGGGGAGCTCACAGCCTCTTACCGGCCGCGAAGCTCATCTTCGCGATCTGGAAAAGCAGCTTGGCGACCATCTGGGCACGCGCGTGAAGATCAAGCCCGGCCGCAAGAAGGGGGCCGGCACGCTGCAGATCGAGTTCTACGACAACAAGCAGTTTGAGGGACTGCTGGAGCGCATGCATTTTAGTAGCTACTAACTATCCCGGTCGCGTCCACGATGCTTGATCGAGATTCGGGCGGGCATCGGAGGGGTCGCGGCTGGCATTCTGTCCCGGCATGTGCAAACGCTTGATCATCCATGACCTCGTCCTGGTTGGTTGATGCATGCATTGTCAGCGATGCAATGGTGTATTTGACACACAACAGGCACGCTGACTCTGCCCGGCGTTGCTCTGGTCAGTGGGGCTGGCCCGCGGGACTGAGTTGCTGGGTCGCCCGTCCGCGGAGCGAGGCCGCCGGCGTTGCTCAGTTGCTGATGTGAGTGGCCGAGGTGTTGCTTTGTAACGATTTTGCGGATTGCGCGCGGGATCGGGCGAAAGTCGCGCTGTCATCGGACCGATGCGCTCTTGAAGACGCGTCTGCTGCGCGCTTCGTCACCCGTGCGGTTGGCTGCACGCTGTGAACGGTGCGCAGTTTGCAGATGCAGGAGTGCATCGACATGCCGACACTGGCGAGCAAACGGACCGGTCTCGCAATCCCGACCGATCAGCAGGCTGCCCTGGCCATTCACCAGGCCAATCGCATCTGGCAGCGAACATTGCCGATCTGGGCGCAAGATTGCCTGATCCTCCGAAGCCGAGGGCTTCGCGACCCGAAATGGACACCGTTCCACTCGCCCGACCTCTGGAATGTCGATGACGATGATGCTGCGGTGCGCGCCGCAGCATAGCAGCGGCACATGCGCAAATGTTGCGCGGTCGCCGAGGAAGATCAGCGCACTCTGGAGCACCCACGATGGGGGCCATCAGCACTGGTATCGGACTTATCAGCGGCATCGACACCGCTACGTTGATCGACTCGCTCATCACGCTCGAATCGCGTAGTAAGTTTGCGATCGAGCGTCGAATAAGCGATCTTTCCGCGCAGCGCACTGCATTGCTGGACATCAACACTCGTCTTCTGAACTTCAAGAACGCATCGCGCGCTTTCCGGTTCGATGATGTCTTCCGATCGACGCTGGCCAACACAAGCAACGAAGAGGTACTGACAGCGACAGCCGGCACGAGCGCGCAGCTCGGGACATATCAGTTCCGCGTCAAGCAACTCGTCAGCAACAGTTCGCTCATGACGCGCGGCTTCACAGACCGCGATTCCTCCGGCATCGGGCTTCAAACGCTCAGTTTCGAGTTCGGGCAGGGCACACTCAGTCAGGATCGTCGCCTGGAGGATCTCAACGGAGGCGCAGGAGTTGCGCGTGGTGAAGTTCTTATCACCGACAAATCAGGCAACTCAGCAACGATCGACCTCACCGATGTCACCGCACTCAGTGAAGTGATCGATCGCATCAACACTGAATCTGCAATCTCAGTAACGGCTGCCGCTGATGGAGATCATCTCGTCATCAATGATACCTCCGGCGGTGGCGGATCGCTTACCGTTGCCAATGTTGGTTCGGACACTACTGCAACGGAACTTGGCATCGAGGGCACGACTGCCGGCACCGCAATCACAGGGACGTCGCTTTTTACGATCGCGGGTACGACGTCGCTTTCCACATTGAACGACGGTCGCGGCGTGCTCACGCGCAACGGCTCAGCAGATTTGCGCATCGAGGCGCGCAATGGCGATGTGTTTGAGGTCGATCTCGGCAGAGTTCAGGCGGACATCGATGCCACCACGCTCCTCGCTGACCTCAACAACGGCACCGGTATTGCGATCAACAGCGACGCGGACGATCCGGACATCAAGTTTGTCGATCGCGATGGCACTGAATACGAGGTTGATCTGACCGGTGTGACAACCGTCGGGGGGCTGATCACCCGCGTTGATAACGCAACGAGCGGGCGCATCGCGATCAGTGTGACCGATGGCGAGAAACTCACCGTCACCGACACGGTTGGAGGGCCGGGAAACCTCCGTGTCCTCGGTGCTGGCGAGAACGGCAACGAAGCAGCGGAAGACCTCGGCATCCTCAATGAGGCAGGCATCGCCGCCGATACGTTCGATGGTTCTGTCGTCCCGAGCACAGTGACCGACCCCGCCGTCCAGACCGTGCAGGATGTGGTCGATCGCATCAACAATGCGCTCGACACTTCTGAGGCAGACAACGCCGGACGAATCGTCGCTTCGATTGCCTCCGATGGTGTGTCGCTGCTCATCACGGATACCACCGGCGGGGGCGGGAACCTCAGCATCAACTCGACTGCCGCAAACCCGCACGCGGCCGAGCAGCTTGGCATCTACACGGGCTCGGCAGGCGTCGCAGCGGACACGGTCGATGGCTCGCGGCTCATCGCCGGGCTCGACGATGTGCTCGTGAAGAGCCTGAACGGCGGGGCAGGGCTGAATGTACCGGCCGGCACGCCGGCAACGCTTGCAGGCTCGACGCTGCTCGCCGACCTTTTCGAGGGTTCCGGCATCACCACGAATGGCAACGCAGCCTCGCCGGATATCCAGGTGCAGGATCGCGATGGCAATACGTACGACATCGAACTCGACGGCCTGACGACCGTGCAGGATTTGATCGACGCATTCGACAGCACCACCGGCGGCAATGTCACGCTGGCCATCAACGGGCAAACCCTCGAAGCAACAAACAACAGCGGGGGAGTTGGCAACTTCTCGATCGCAGATATCAATGGAGCCACCGCAGCCACAGAATTCGGCATCGTCGACTCGCTCTCGGTCCTCGATGGCGAGACCATCGCAGGGACTGATACCGAGCCGCTGGCACCGCCCGCCGATGCCACCACGATCAACGTCACCGATCGCAACGGCAACAGCTTCACCCTGGCCAATCTCGACACGCTCGAAACGCTCGACGAGATCATCGCTGCGTTGAATGCGGAGGCGGCGAGCAACGGTGTTGACGTCACATTCTCGCTGAATGCCAACGAGACTGGCCTGCTCGCGACGGATTCGTCCGGCGGGTCGGGAAACCTGACCATTTCCGGCGATGCGGCGGACCCGCTCGGGCTGGCTGCGGATGTTGCTGGGACAGAAGTCATCGGCCGGAACCTGCAGCGGCGCTACGTGGACGAAGCGACCCGTCTCAGCGATCTCAACTTCGGTCGTGGCATCGGGACGGGATCATTCAGAATCACCGACGGCTTCGGCGAGACAGCGACGGTTTCAGTCGGCTCCGATGCAGAGACACTTTACGACGTTATCACTGAGATCAACTCGCGCGGCCTGGCAGTCAATGCGCGGGTCAACGACAACGGTGACGGCATCATCATCGAGGCCGATATCGACTCGGGCTCACCATTCGTGAAGATGAAGATTGAGGATGTGTCCGGCTCGGCTGCGGCTGATCTGCGCATCGCGGGTGAGGCAGACAGCGTTGATGATGCCGTCATCGAGGGCTCATACGAAGTCCAGATTGATGTTGCCGAGACCGACACACTCAACAAGATTCGCGACAAGATCAATGCGTCTGGAGCACCGGTGTCGGCCACGATCATCAACGCGGGCAGTGGATCAACGCCTTTTCGCCTGAGTTTCACCAGTGGTATCGCTGGGGCCTCGGGCGATTTGATCGTCGACAGCGGTGATTTCGATCTCGGCACGACCACCCTGTCGGAGGGGCGTGATGCCAAGGTATTCTTCGGGTCAGCCGACCCCCGTCAGGCATTCATCATCACCAACTCGAGCAATACGCTGGAGGGCATCGTCGATGGCGTTACGATCGATCTCCAGCAAGCGAGCGATGAACTTGTCACGTTGACCGTCGATCGCGACAAGGAAGGCATCGTCGACGCGGTGCGCAGCTTCGCGACAACCTTCAACGACGCGATCGGACGAATCAACGACTTCGACTTTTTCGACAATGAAACCGAAGAGCGCGGAATACTGCTGGGCAATCGAACGACAGCTCGTGTCCGCGACGCGCTTTATCGAACGCTGCGAACCCCTGCCATCGGGGTCGATGGACCGTTCCGGCGGCTCGAGCAGGTCGGGTTGACCGTCAACTCCAAAGGCGAGATCACCTTTGACGCGGCCAAGTTCGAGGAGTTGTACGCCTCCAACCCGGATGCGATGGAGGATCTGTTTGCCGCGTTCGAGTCGGAGTCGAGTTCGACCACGGAAGTCGCGCCGGGCGTGACCATCCAAGAGGCTTCGACGACCAACTCCAAGCAGGGCATTGGTGACATCTTTGATCAGTTGCTGGATCAGTTGACCAACTCGATCAACGGCACGATGACGCTGGCCGATGAGGCGATCGGAAGTCAGATTGAACTGAATCAGCAGCGTATTGAAGACATCGACATACGGCTCGAATCCCGGCGTGCGTTCTTTCAGCGGCAGTTTGCCGATCTTGAACTGACACTCGCTCGCTTGCAGGAGCAGAGCGCGACGCTGGGGTCACTGCAGACAAATATAGCTGGGCTGTCACTCCAGCGCTGACCGTTCGGCCCATTTTCGGCGAGCAGCCACGTGGACACCGGTGGGCTCGCGCCTGCCTCACAATCGTGATTGTGAACTCGACATCACCACGCGAAGTGAGCGAACGCCTTGTTGGCCTCAGCCATGCGGTGCGTCTGCTCTCGGGTATTCATCGCCTTCCCTTCGCCGCGAGCTGCGTCATAGAGTTCTTTGGCGAGGCGATCTTTGAGCGGCTTGCCGGATTCGGCTCGAACGGACGTGAGAATCCAGCGGAACGCCAGTGACTGCTGACGGCGATGGTTCACCTGCATCGGCACCTGGTAGTTCGCGCCGCCGACACGCTTGGAGCGAACTTCCACCTCGGGCTTGACGTTGTCAATCGCTCGACGGAAGACCTCGATCGCGTCCTTGGGTGCGTTCTCGTCGGTCTCTTTGCCGAGTCGACCCTGAATCACATCGAGCGCGTCATAGACCACACGCTGTGCGACCGACTTCTTGCCATCGAGCATGAGGCAGTTGATGAACTTCGCGAGGACCTTGTCTTTGTAGCGGGGGTCCGGGCGAAGCTGCTGTTCAGATTTCGTGATGCGACCGGCCATGTGGCCTCCTTCTTGGCTCACCTGCCCGGCGACCGGGCTGTCTGTTCATCGCAGCGAAACTCAATCGTGAGGAAGCGACGGCTGCGATTACTTGCCGTTGAGTTGTGAGTCCCGTGGACGGAAGTCCTCGGGCTTCGTTCCGTTTCGAGTTACTTGCCCTTCTTGGCTCCGTACTTGGAGCGACCCTTCTTGCGACCATCCACGCCGAGTGTATCGAGCGAACCACGCACGATGTGATAGCGGACGCCGGGCAGGTCTCGCACACGGCCTCCACGGACGAGTACGATGGAGTGCTCCTGAAGGTTATGGCCTTCGCCACCGATGTACGCCGTGACTTCTTTACCATTGGAAAGACGCACACGAGCGACCTTGCGCAGGGCCGAGTTGGGCTTCTTTGGAGTCACAGTCCGCACCTGCAGGCACACGCCACGCTTCTGCGGGCTTGCTTCGAGGTCGCGCACCTTGCTCTTGGCATGCGGGGTGCGGCGGGGCTTGCGGACCAACTGGTTAATCGTGGGCATACGGATATCGCTCCGGGTTGCAAAAATCGAGCCGCGAACTGTACCACGGCCTCCCAACTGCATCAACACGGTTGAATAGGAAATTTGCAGCGATGATCATTGACCCGGCGGCGGCCACGGCTCATCTGCGACAAGAATCGCACTTATACGCCAGTATCCGTAGTTCTCGCTGGCGTCCTCCGGGCGTATGCCAAGAACGACGATTTCAACTTGATGTTCGCCAGGGATGAGTCCCGGCAGCGGGATCACCTGCGTCTCGACAACTTCGCCCGGCACCCAGCCGGCTCTGTCGAGCGAGCTCGACCACAACTCGCGTCCATTGATGGTGATGCGGCCACTCATTGGGTTGGCAGCACGATTGTCACCCCTCGGCGATGCCCAGGGCCGCAGCCGAGCAACCTCGCGGCCGTTCACCCGGACAATGTTGGTTCGCGGCGTGAACTCATCGCCATCTGCGCCGTCTGTCGCGTGCCCGGTCGTGAGGAGTCGCAGCCGGACGTTGTCGAGCCCGCGAGGCACCGTCGCCGTCGACCGCACACGATTCTCACCGCTGATCACCCCCTGATTGTTGATGATCGGCTGCGCGAAGATCGGTCGGCGAGCGGTGGAAGCCCGCGTGTACTCGATATCAACGCTGATGTTCCAGCCGGGGTTCATATACGTGCTGACATACGCCCGAAGCGTGACCTCGCCGCGGAGCAGCGGCAGCAGGGCAGTCACATCCTGCCTGAACACTGACTCACCCCCGTAGCCGGTGATGAACCGCACGAGTTCGATTTCGTTCGTTTCCGGATCGCCCTCATCGGGGTCGATCTCCAGATCCGGATCGCGCGCAATGACGAGCGCACCCATGCGGCTCCATGGGTCTGCCGGGCGTCGCTTGCCGGCCGCATCGCGCGTCATGATCGGTTTGACGCGAATCACAGCCTCGACCCTGCCGAGCCCGTTGGTGCCGAGTTCAAGCGTCGGCAATGCCATGGTGCGCTGGACAGCCTGCCCTTCACGCACAATCTGCACGCCTTGCACCTCCGCACCGTGCGGCGTGTCAGGCGAATACGAAATCGCTGCGTCGTTGAATACGCTGATTGTCTCCAGCCGGGCATCCTGCGCCACAGCTCTGCCCGCCATCGCCATACAAACACACGAAGTGGCAGCAAGCCACGCGACACGCAACAGGTTGATATGACTTCTCAACACGGGCGGAACCATATCACAGGACACACTCGCAGCAGGAAACGTCCCTTGATCGACAACTGATCATCGCTTTTTGAACTTCGCAGCCTCAGCGACGGCGAGTTTGTCGCACCGTTCGTTCTCGGGATGATTGTCGTGGCCGCGAACCCAGTGAAAGTCCAGATCGTGCTCTCGGCGAAGGTCGTCGAGCCGCTTCCACAGTTCGATGTTCAACACAGGCTTGTTGCCCGCCCGCCTCCAGCCACGCTTTTTCCAGCCGTCGATCCACTCACGCAGGCCATCGAGCACATAGCGGCTGTCGGAGTAGATGGCGACGCTGCTGCGCTGCCTGAGTGCAGAGAGCCCCTCGATGACAGCGGTGAGTTCCATCCGGTTGTTGGTCGTCAGGCGTTCGCCCCCTGCCCGCTCAATCTCGCTGCTGCTTTCCGGATGCCGCAGTATGTACGCCCAGCCGCCCGGCCCGGGGTTGCCGGAACACGCACCGTCTGTGAAGAGATCAACATGGGGCAGATCGTCATTGGGGGGCATGGACGCGAGTATAGCGATCGCACCGTGGCCTTCGCGCGCAGCGGTCATTGGTCATTGCACATGGGTGCGATACGATCGAAAGCCTTGGTCTTTTCGCTTTTTGCGAGCCTCTCATGCCCACAACAGCTCCTGCATCCGTAACCGCCGTTCACCGCATTGAAGTCCGTGCGAAACCGAACATGCCCGATCCGATCGGCGAGCAGGCGATGCACGATGCGCGGTCGCGAGGGCTTGACCCGTTGCCGACCCATATCGACGGCGCGATGGTGTACCTCATTGCAGGATCACTCGATGATGCCCGCATCCAGCGCATCGCGGATGAACTGCTTACTGATCCGGTCACGCAGTATGCGGTGGTGGGTGTGAGCCCCCAACCGGACGCTTCCACCGTGGAGGTGCATCCGCTGCCGGGCGTGATGGATCCGGATGCAGCACCGATTGCTCTTGCAGTTGATGCAATGCTCGGGATTGATGTTCAAGTCACAACCGGGCGTCGGTACGACATGCAAGGCATTGATCAGCGACATGCGGTCGAACTTGCTGAGAGGTGCCTCGCGAACCGTGTCATTCAGCAGATCACGACGGAGCCGTATCATCCGACAACACTGCCCGCCGGCGAGCCGCACGAGCTGCGCGTGATCGATGTGCCGATTCGCGATATGACGGAGCAGGAACTGCTTACGTTCTCACGTGAGGCACATCTGTTTCTTTCACTGGGAGAAATGCGCGCGATTCAGGATGAATACAAGCGTCTCGGCCGTGAGCCGCGCGAGATTGAACTCGAAACGCTCGCGCAGACATGGTCCGAGCATTGCGTGCACAAAACGCTCAAGAGCAAAGTCACATACCGCGACAGCAGCGATGCGATGCTGCCGAACCTCGATGCGCGCCCCGGGCACACGTATAACGCTGACGGCTCCATCCACATCGATAACCTGCTCAAGTCGACAGTCGCAGCGGCAACCCATGAACTGATGCACGATGGTGTTGACTGGTGCCTTTCCGTTTTCGTCGACAATGCGGGTGTCGTTGCGTTCGACGATGAACACGCCGTGTGCTTTAAGGTCGAAACGCACAACCACCCGTCGGCCATCGAGCCGTACGGCGGTGCAGCAACAGGCATCGGCGGCTGCATCCGCGATATCATCGGCACCGGGCTCGCAGCCAAGCCGATCGCCAACACAGATGTCTTCTGCGTCGCCCATCCGACTTCATTCCATGATGATCTGCCCGCGGGCTGCCTGCACCCGAGGCGCATTCTGACTCAGGTGGTTGCAGGTGTGCGCGACTACGGCAATCGCATGGGTATACCGACCGTCAATGGTGCAGTGTGGTTTGATGATCGTTATGTCGGCAATCCGCTCGTATATTGCGGATGTGTCGGCGTGATGCCTCGCAATATGGTGACCGGCGATCCTCAGTGCGGCGATCATATCATCGCGCTTGGCGGGCGGACGGGGCGTGATGGCATACACGGCGCAACATTCAGTTCAGCGGAACTGACAGACACACATGCTGATGAGTTCAGCCATGCGGTGCAGATTGGAAATCCGGTCGAAGAAAAGAAAGTGCTCGATGCGATTCTCGATGCGCGCGACCACCAGGCAGGCTGCCTGTACAGGGCCATCACGGACTGCGGCGCAGGCGGATTTTCCTCAGCAGTGGGGGAGATGGGCGAGAAACTCGGCGCAACTGTGCAACTCGATCGGGCACCATTGAAATATGATGGCCTGACAGCGACAGAGATCTGGATCAGCGAGGCGCAGGAACGAATGGTACTTGCTGTTCCCGCGGAGAATATTCAGTCGCTCGCAGCACTCTGCGCAACACATAATGTTGAAATGTGCGACCTTGGTACATTTGGCACCGATAGCCGCGAGCTGATCCTGCGATACAACGATACGGAAGTCGGACGATTGAGCATGGATTTTATGCACAATGGTGTGCCTGATACGACACGTGAAGCAGTCTGGGATCCTGCGGAACACGTTTCCTTCTCCCCGGCAGGGCGCGGATCGAAGTCTTCAGAGCGTCCAGCGACCTCGGACGCACTCCTGCAACTGCTCGCGCATCCGAACATTGCATCAAAGCACTGGATCATCCGTCAATACGATCATGAGGTGCAGGGCGCGACGATGGTCAAGCCACTGGTTGGCGCACAGGGCATCGGGCCGTCCGATGCTGCAGTGATGACGCCAGTCGCCGGTTCGACGCGCGGCATTGCGATCGCCAACGGACTGGCAACCAATCTCGCGAGCGATCCGTATGTGATGACGCTCGCTGCGATCGACGAGTGCGTGCGCAATCTCGTGTGCGTCGGGGCTGATCCGGATCGAATCGCGATTCTCGACAACTTCTGTTGGCCGGGCTGTGATGATCCGCATGTGATGGGCGGGCTTGTGCGCGCAGCGGAAGCGTGCTACGACGGCGCCAAGGCGTATCGCACGCCCTTCATCTCCGGCAAGGACTCGCTCAACAACCAGTTCACGACAGAATCCGGCGAGACGATTCGCATTCCGCCCACGATGCTGATCAGCGGCATGGGCATCGTGCATGATGTGACTCAATGCGTCACCATGGATGCGAAGCGCGCGGGCAACCTGCTGGCCCTCCTCGGGCCCACGCAACCGTGGCTGTGCGGCTCGCACTATCAGTCGCTGTTCGGCGGCGGCGAGGATGATCCGATCCGCCCGCATGTCGATCTCGACTTCGGCCCAAAGGCAGCCCGATGCGTGCATGCGCTCATCCGCGCGGGACTCGCCAAATCAGCACACGATGGAAGTGACGGCGGCCTGCTTGTCGGTGCTGCTGAAATGTGCATCGCTGGCGGCCTTGGCGTCGACCTTGCCGGGCTGGCCGCATACATCACAGCCAACCCGGATCTGAACATCGCGCGGGCATGTTTTGGCGAGTGCGCCAGCGCGTACTTCCTGGAGATTGCGGAGTCGGACATTGCCGACGTGGAACGGATCATTCGCGATTGTGGACTTGGTGCGGACGCATTCGCGCCGATCGGAACGTTCATCGCCGAGCCGCGCATGCGTGCTGGCGACCTGCTCGATGTCTCGGTCGATGAGTTGCGCACAGCATGGCGCGCGCCGCTGGATTGGTAGTCGTTGTTCAGTCTTCAGCGGTCCGGCGTGTTGGACATCTCACTCAGTTGATCGAAGAAATCAGCGCCGCTTGCTGCGAACATCAGAACCATCGTCGTGAAGATCGCAATCAGGCAAGCGCCGAACGCGGCTTTCAGGTACGGGTTCTCGTTGCGTCCAAACACCCAGAAAAGTCCGTAAAAGGGTACGAACCAGACGAGGATTCCCTGCAGAACACTGTCAATAAACGCGGCGACAAGCGTCCACAGTCCGACAACCCCCCCAATGACCGTTGCCACGATGAACGCAATAGCGATGAGCCCGGGATTGACAGCCAAGCCGATCGCTCCAAGCAACACCGGGATGCCGGCCATCAACAGGAACACGAGGCCAGGCGACATTGACACATTCATGCCGCCGCCGGCGCGTTTCTTCTTCTCGGGCTTGGCGATGGTGGTGGCAGCCTGACCTCCGCTTTGAAAGTTGTGGCCGCAGTTGATGCACACGACTGAGCCGGGTGCAATCGGCTGGCCGCAGCCCGGGCAGACATCGCCGCTGACTTTCGGGACGTTCGGCGGAGGCAGAAGATCGCTGAGTGCATCGATCGCATCGCCGCCACCACCACCGCCCGCAGCAGAAAGACCATCATCGTCGGCAAAGCCGATCAGTTCATCCGGGTCGGCAGCGCGGGTCGGGGCGGTTGCCTTCTCGTCCATCATGCGCTGCTTGGCTCTCGCCTCATCATGGCACGACTTGCAGTAATACTGGCCGCTCGGGTCCTTGATGCGCGGCTTGCCGGCGCAGTTCATTCCGCAGATGCCGCAGACCTTGGTTGCCTCGCTCATCAACATCCTCCCTTGGAGTTGAAGTTCTGGCGTATCTGGTCAGCAGCCTACCAGATTCAGGTGACCTCGGGCAAACAATCGGCGTCGCGCGACGGGCCATCCGACGCCGCGTGAGCGGTTGCGTGCGTCAGCAGAGCCTCTGTCAGCCGTGTTTTCACTTCTGCCATCGGCGGCGATTCGTCGCCGAGCAGTTCACGCATGGATGTCACGGTTCGCCCAAGCAGGCCGCACGGCACGATGAGACGGAAGTGTTCGAGATTGGTCTGTACATTGAGCGCGAGGCCGTGCATTGAAACCCAGCGGCTGACACGCACACCCATCGCAGCGATCTTGGCATCCGACGATCGCGTTGCCCCTGCGACCCAGACGCCCGTCGCCTGCGGATCACGGAGCCCTGCAATGTTCCATGTCGCGAGCGTGTCGATCACCACCTGTTCGAGGAATCGCATGTACGAATGCATTCGCAGGCCAAGCCGGTTGAGGTCGAGAATCGGGTACGCAACGAGCTGACCGGGCCCGTGGTAGGTGATGTCGCCGCCACGATCGGTCTGAGCGAGCTCGACGCCCGCTTCGGCAAGCTGCTGCCGCGACGCAATGAGGTGTGCTGCGGCTGACTTGCGACGCGAGACGGTAATCACGGGCGGGTCATGCTCGACGAGAAGCAGATGGCCGATCGGGTGATGTTCAGGCTTCTTGCGCGCCGCGATTACGTCCTGCTGGAGCGTCTTCTGGATTGCATAGGCATCTGCGTACGGCATCCGGCCGAGGTCGCGGACCGCGATCAGCTCAGCACGGTGGTTGTGGGTCGGCTGGGGATCAGTTGTGGTGCTCACGGCGTCTCATCGTAGGGCTCGGTGCATCCGCGAACTGCGACTCTTGTGCTTTGTGACGTCTGATAACGTCATTCAGGTCCGGAAATCGCGTCTTCCATGCATCCGTTCGGGCCAGATCGTGCGGATCGTCTCAACGTGCGGATTTGATGCTTGATTCGGCTTCGAGTCGGATTACGCTCTGCATGGAAGTCTCTCCATTCCAAGGGGTTGGAGAGCCTTCGCGAGAGAAGAGAGACCCAAGAGAAGAGAGTTGCCCAATGGTTAACCCAGTGTGCAAACGGGCGTCGTCCCGGGTGGGAGTTGCACTTACAGCCGCGGTAGCGGTGTGCCTGATCGGCCCGATGGCCGCAGCGGACACCATTATCGATGATTTTGCGGCTGTCTCGACTCCGAATCCCTGGCCCCAAACGCAGAGCGTGCCCGGATTCGACGATGTTTTCGAGACAGGTGTTGGTGCGGGCATCAATGGGATTCGCCAGACGCGCATCGTGGCCGCTTTACTTGCCGACGGCAGTGACTCCATCACGGTCGGCATCGACACAGCAGCCCCTGGCATGAACTCGGACGGGGTGATCAGCTACGAATCAACCGGCGGCGCGCAGGGGGCGCTCGCACTCATCTACGATGGCGCAGGACTCAACCTTGATCTCTCGGCCGACAACGGCTTGTTCATCGACTTTGAGTCAGCCACTTGGGGCGATGACCCGATCCGCACGACACTGACGCTCTTTGATGACGATGGTCTGATGGCTACCGGCCGCGATGATCTCATCAATCAGGGCGCTCAGACGCAGTTCATCTCGTTCGCCTCACTCGATTTTATAGACCTCGTCGACCTGTCTGAGATCGAACGAATCGAGGTTTCGTTTGATGCTCAGGATCAAGGGACAGATTTCTCGGTCAGCCTGATCTACACGGCCGTCCCGGCTCCCGGGGCGATTGCTCTGCTCGGCATGGCAGGCATGTGCGGCCATCGCCGCCGCCGACGTGCATGACAGCGACGAACGGCTCACGGCTTTTGCTTTGCTCTTAATCTGACGGGTCCTCCTTGAGAGCGGGTCGCCATTCGTGGCGGCCCTTTTTCGTTGATCGGGGTGGCTAGAATCAACAGCTTGCGCCGCGATTGCTGCGCCCAACCTCTCAGGGAAGTTTCAGAATCATGACCGCATCGACCGCAGAAGCAAAACCTCAGAACACACGTGGACTGGCAGGTCAGACCATCGGCGACACCGAAATCTGCTCAGTCAACCAGACACAGCTCATCTATCGCGGCTACGAGATTGCCGACCTTGCCGCCAACGCCACATTTGAAGAGGTCGCCTACCTGCTGCTGGTCGGTGAGAAGCCGAACGAAGCACAGCTCAAGGCCTTCACCGATGAGTTGATCTCACTGCGCGAAGTCGATCAGGGCCTTCTCGACATCGTCGGCAAGATCGCGAAGAGCGAATCCGGTTCAGATGATGTGCACCCGATGTCGATTCTGCGCACCGGCGTGTCGCTGCTCTCGCATGTCGATCCTGATGTTGAAGACAACTCGCCAGAGGCGGAGCTGCGAAAGGCCAAGCGACTGCTTGCGAAGATTCCGACGATCATCGGCCACGGCCAGATGTGTCGCGACGGCAAGACGCCGGTGAAGCCCGATGCATCGCTCAATCATGCTGCCAACCTGCTGTGGTGCATGACAGGCGAGAAACCCAGCGAACTCGCCGCGAAGGTCATGGATGTGTCGCTGATTCTCTATGCAGAGCACGACTTCAATGCATCCACGTTCACCTGTCGGGTCATCGCATCAACGCTGAGCGACATGCACGGCGCGGTGTGCGGCGGCATCGCAGCGCTCAAGGGCGAACTGCATGGCGGCGCGAACGAGAAGGCTATGGAGATGCTCAAGGACATCGACGCCTTCATCTCCGCAGGCAACGGCAACGTCCGCGATTACATGGACAAAGCCTTCGCAGAGAAGCAGAAGCTCATGGGCTTTGGCCATCGTGTGTACAAGAACGGTGACCATCGCGCCGGCATCCTGCGCGAGTGGGGCCTCAAAGTTGCGTCTGAAAAAGGCGCCGATGCGCAGAAGTGGTTTGAGATTGGCGATGAAGTGCAGCGCATCATGCTCGAAGACAAGAATATCCACCCGAACGTCGACTTCCCGTGCGGGATGACGTATTTCGTCCTGGACATTCCCGTGCCACAGTACACGCCCATCTTTGTCGCAAGCCGCGTGACCGGCTGGTGCGCGCACATCATCGAACAGCACCGCGACAACCGAATCATCCGCCCACTCGCAAACTACACCGGCCCGGATCTTCGACAGTGGAACGTGTAAACTCGGCCCTTGCGGCGTAGCTCGGCCGTCTATGGTGTCCCGGCGTCGTATCTCCCCGGTCCGCTCTTCACGTGGCGGTTCATCCATTCGATCATCTCCGCGAGCGTGTGCATGATGGACTCCTCAGCCCGGTAGCCGTGGCTTTCCATCGGCAGTTGCACGTAGCGCACTGTCCCGCCGTGACCCTTGACCGCGTGATACAAGCGTTCGGACTGAATCGGAAACGTGCCCGAGTTGTTGTCGCGCATGCCGTGGATAAGCAGAATTGGCTCATCGATCTGGTCCGCATGCATAAACGGCGAGAGGTTGAAGTAGACATCCGGCGCTTCCCAGAACGTGCGGCGTTCACTCTGGAAGCCGAATGGCGTCAGCGTGCGGTTGTATGCGCCGCTGCGCGCGATGCCTGCGTTGAACAAATCGCAGTGCGCCAGCAGGTTGGCCGTCATGAACGCACCGTAACTGTGCCCGCCAACTCCAACACGTGTTGGGTCAGCAACCCCCCGATCTGCTGCGTAATCGATCGCTGCCTTCGCGCTCGCAACGATTTGATCAATGAACGAGTCGTTGACCGTTTCCGGGTCCGATCCGACGACAGGCATTGTGGCACTGTCCATGATCGCATAGCCCTCAAGCAGCAGGAACAGGTGCGATGATCCGCCGATGGATGTGAAACGATACGGGGAACCGCTCACCTGCCCGGCCGTGCGGGCATCGTTGAACTCGCGCGGGTACGCCCAGACGATCAGCGGCAGGCGCTGCCCTTCCTGGTAGTCCGGCGGGAGGTACAGCGTTGCCGACAGATCAACACCATCGCTGCGCTTGTATCGCACAAGCTGTTTGGTGACATCGCGCAACTGCGGCGCTGGATGCTCAAAATGCGTCAGTTGTGTGCGCTCACCGGTACGTGAGTCGTTCATGAAGTAGTTCGGCGGCTCAACGGGCGTCTCATATCGTGTTACGAACCGGCCATTGCCGACACGCTCGACAAAGGTCTCATAGCTCTCACCGGTGTTCTGCCAGACTCGATTCTTCTGTCCGTCAGCGATGTTCGCAATGTCGAGGAATGGTCGATCGCCCATCGGCGTAGCGCCGCGGCCGGAAAGAAAAATCATGTCGCCATCACCTTCCGTGTCGATCACGCTTCGGCCGGCGGCATTCGTTGTCGTCACCGGTCGACCGATGTCTGCGTAACGATCCTGCGAGTTCTGCTCATGAAAGAGCTTCGGCTCGTCACTCGACGCAACATCGATGATCCACTGTCGCGACCATCGATCGTCGCGGTCGTATTCGCTGGCGAGTGCGCGTGTGGAATCCTCGAACCATGTGAGCCCGCTGAAACGGTCCTCGAACCGCGCAACTTCCGTCGGTTGGCCTCTGAACGGCGCGGAGAGCATCATGAGTTTGTCGCGCTCATCGACCTCGCGCTTCGGATCACCTCCATCGAGCGCTTCGACCCAGAGCAGCACTGCATCACCCATCGAGTCTTTCCACTGATGGCTGCGAGGCACGTCCAGCACGCCTCCGATCGGCACCTGGTCAGCCATCGGCATCTTCGCAATCTGCATCCGGCGGTTTGCTGACAGATCCCATATCTCGACGTTCGTTGGAAACGACCACATCGGCACGAGATACGAGTAAGGCCGCGTGATGCGCCCGCCGAGTATGTACTTGCCGTCTGGCGACACACTCATACCGCGATAGATCGCAGGCGCGAACAGGTTGCTGTGCTGCCCGCTTCGCGCATCAACAATCGCCACCTGCGATGTAAAAAAGTGCTCGAACAGCGCCTCATCATGAGGATCTTTCAACAAGTCCTGGTATGTCCGCACCGGTGATGTTCGCCCACTCGATTCCTGCACGATCGGCCCAATCGGCACAGGCGACGCCTGCGGGATGTTGCCGCGGCCAGCAGGGATGAAATGCACGAGCAGACGCTCGCCATCGGGCAGCCACGAGAAGCCGCCCGCAAGTTCGTTGATGTTATCTGCAATCTTCTTCGCGGCACCCGTGCTCGTCTGACCGACCCAGAGTTCGATGCCATTGTCGCGAGTGTTGGTGAAAGCGAACATCGAACCATCGGGCGACCAGCGAGGGGAACTGATTCGCGCGCCTTCAGGCAGCGCGACGCGTCGCTCATTGCCGCCCTTAATGTCTTGCAGCACGATACCGACAAGCCCCGTCGTGCCGTGCCGCCCGTTCGTGTTCGGGTTGATGCGTTGGCCGGCAAGTCGCAGCATCGGTTGCGACATATCGTCGATGCCTGGCATCGAACGCCGCTCAGTGAGCATCATCGTTGTCGATGTCGGGTCGACGCTCACGCCCGGCAGCGGCGGCGCCTTGAGTATCTTGACAATGTCGTCCGACGGCTGACGGTATCCGTCTTGCGCAACAGCGGCAGAGGTCAGGATCGCCATCGACAGCAGTACGGTGGTGTGCATCTTCCTCATCATCATCAGAGTGCTCCTTGGCAGGGTGCGCGGCCGCGAGATCATGCTTCCGCACTTCGTTGTACCACAGATACCGCGTGCAGGTTGATCTGGCAACATGGAAATCACGATTGGTCGTTACGATGAGGCAATATTCGAGAGGAGTTGATGCGATGACGCGATGGCAATGGACACTGACGATCGTCACGACCTGCGGTCTTGCAATGCTGGCCTGTTCCGCAGACCGCCAGCATGATCTCCGGGATGCCCCCTTCATCGTCGTCCTTGGGGTTGCACAGGATGCAGGCTACCCACAGGCTGCATGCAGGCGTGATTGCTGCGTCGCAGCACGCGACAATCCTGAGTTACGGCGCATGGTCGTGTGCCTGGGCATCGTCGATCCGAAAAGCAACCAGCGGTGGATGATCGAATGCACGCCTGACTTCCGCGAACAACTGGCAATGTTCGACACCATCTCACCGCCCGAACCGAAGAACATATCCCAGGCAGGGCTGGACGGCATCCTCATCACGCACGCGCACATCGGCCACTACACAGGCCTGATGCAGTTGGGGCGTGAGGTGATGGGCGCGCAGCACACACTTGTTCATGTCATGCCTCGCATGAAATCGTTTCTCGAATCGAACGGGCCGTGGGATCAGCTTGTTGCGCTCGACAACATCGAGCTGCGCGCGATGCACGCCGACGAGCCGGTACAACTCAACGAGCGAATCTCCGTCAGGCCGATGCTCGTGCCGCATCGAGATGAATACTCCGAGACGGTCGGCTTTCGTATCGAAGGGCCGAACCGCTCCGTGCTATTCATCCCCGACATCGACAAGTGGGATCGCTGGCAACGCCGTGTCGAGGATGAGATTGCACGGGTCGATATCGCGTATCTCGACGGCACGTTCTTCCGCAACGGCGAGATCTTCGGCCGGGACATGTCGCTCATTCCGCATCCATTCATCGAAGAGTCGATGCGGCGTTTCGCGCCGCTGGCGGAAAACGAACGCCGCAAGATACATTTCATCCACTTTAATCACACGAACCCCGCGATGCGCTCTGAGTCGCGTGCAGGCTATGAAATCCAGCAGAGCGGCTTTGGTATAGCGCAACAGGGAGAGCGGCAGCCAATCTGAAGGCAAGCAGCAGCGGCATGATGAGTCACACTTGTTCGGCCTCTACACACACTTCGCCTTCGCTCGCGCTATTCTGATGCTTCAAATGACCGCGCACGATCGCGATGATCAGCCGTACTGAAGTGAACTGGAATCCGGCTCGTATCAACTCAAGCCGCGACTACAGACCACACATGACGATCGCGCGCGTCAAGCCGCCTGCACGAGTTGATCTTCCGAAGATTCGTGCCGATGCGATGCAGACGATCCATTTTCACGTTGATCGCGTCCGCATCATGCGCAGCGTGCTTGCACCGGCCGGCGCGCATCACAAGGAGTTTCACGAAGTCATGCTCGCGCAGGACACGAGTCGTCACGCATAGTACAGCACATAGAACACGAGCAGACCGAACGCAGCGAAGTGAGCCAGCCACATTGTGATCGCCCATGCGGCCTGCACCTCCGGACGCAATCGCAGGAATCGCTGGCGGCCGACGATGATACCAAGGCCGACAAAACCACTGATCCATCCGGAGATGTCCGTGAGGATGATCGACGTGGGTTGTGGAGGTCCGCCGGTAACTTCGACCATCAGCAATGGAATCGCAAGCAGAATCGCAGCGATCCCCGAGAAGATGCACGGGGCGACAGTCGCAATCAGCAACCCCACACGCTGTTGCGCGAGGCCAACCGTCAGGTGCAATGGTTGCTCACGTTCCGGGCACACGGCGTTGTTCAAATTTCGCAGGTTGTATCCGCACGCAGGACACGACACATCGCGATTGTGCACGAACGCAAGCAGATGCTCAGTCGAGTCGACAGGGCTCGTGGCATTTTTCTGCGGCATGACACCCAGTACGTCGGCCCGCCCACGGCAGTTCGATGAATGCACGACGCAGCAATCGAATCGTCACATTCTGTAGAACGCGTGGGTGGCGAAGAATGACCACCCGCCGTACAACGCCACAAAAATGGCAGTGATAATCAGTGCTTTCCGCCCGCGTGACGCAACCCACAGGCTGCCACCAATGATCAGCAGCGTGTATACGCTCATCAGAAGCGTCTCGTTCTCATAGAACCGCCGAGTGAGCAGTTCGGAGATCATGCCCGGCAGGACGAGGTAATGGCGAAACCAATACCCGCGATATTGCGTGGCCAGACTCTGCCAGTCGATGATCGAACCGTGCTTCTCGAAGAGCCAGATGTACGGCAGGTAGAACAGCGGCAACAGCACCACGGCAGTGGTGAGCCAGCGGCTCACGCGAGAGCGCTGGCGGACTGCGCGAGCGAGGCTGCGTCGTGTGAAGCGGGTTGCGCACTCAGGGCAGATGCGCTCGGGCAACCCCGTGAGGGTGGAGCCAGATTCTGGGCAACGCGGTGCATCAACCGAGTCGCCATGCCTACAGCCCATGGACCGCGAGATGTTGATCCACAACTGAACTGATCTGCGCCTCGATGTCGCCTGCCGCCCCACGATGTGAGTACAGGATCTCACCATCGACGCCAATGACCATCAGCGTCGGATAGCCGGTGACGCCGTAGAACTTCGTGACCTTCTCTCCATCAAGCAGCAGGCCGTAGTCGTAGTTGTTCTTGGCCATGAAGCCCACCGGATCGCCTTGTGGCGGCTCGTTGCAACTGATGCCAATCATGTTCACGCCGCGCTCGTGGTACTTCTCATGAATCGACTGCAACGCTGGCATAACGCGCCGGCACGGCGCGCACCACGTACCCCAGAAGTCGAGCACCACGACCTGGCCGAGGTAGTCACTCAGGCGATGTGTGTTGCCCTGCGGGTCCGTCAGTTCAAAGTGTGGCGCTTTGTTGCCGACCTGTGTCCCCACGGCTTGGCCACTCGGCTGAACATCCACGCGCGGTCGGTTGTCCTTTGCAGTTGGATTCGAATCAACTTCAGCAGCATTCGTTGTGTCGTCGCCCGCATCAACATCTGACCTCATGCCGGGCACGAAGACGATGGCGGCAATTGCACCGACGGCAATGACAATGGCGAGGACCTGTACCATGAGACGTGGCATATTTCTGACCTCCAGACAGTGGCCCGGCACGGAAAGGGCCTGACTCTGATAATGCTATCGGTGGCCGGGCTCGAAGTATTCGTCTGACTCGCCAGATTTTACTTCTGTTTTTGGCCCGAACGGGCGCTGATGGGCTCAACGAGGCCAGAGCCGCCCGCCAAACTCCGCTGCATCGCCCAGATCTTCAGCAATTCGCAGGAGTTGGTTGTACTTC
>CAZVXI010000006.1:0-39123 GCA_964631295.1 uncultured Isosphaeraceae bacterium | reverse complement strand
GACTGGTATCGCGAAGAAGGTCTCGCGCGCGGCTTCAAGGTGGTCGAGTCCGGCGCACTGGTGCGCAGTTCCTATCACGCGGAAGAACAGGCAGCGAAACTCAGCCCCGAACGCGCCCATGTGCATGCGACGATGAAGGAACTGATCGCCAGCGCGCGAGCTGGGCGCAATGGTCAGTCATGAGCAGCCCGCGTCGCAGCGGGTTCTGTCATCGCCTCGTGTGAGGTTGACGCGTCTTCGTCTGTCGAAGGTGTCGCATCTCCGTGACCCGATGCCGGCTTCCCCTCCCCCGCCGCAATCTTTGCCCGCAGTTCATCCATGCGTTTGCGATGCCCGACGGCCGGATCCCATCCCTCTTCGAGCCACGCGCTCCCCTGCTCACTCTGCGCGATGGTAAATCGTGTCCGCTCACTCATTTCTTCGTAGATATCCAGCAAGGCCTCGGACACATGCAGGGCGTCAGCATATCGATGATCTTCGTTGTACAGTTCGATCAGCCGTTCGTAGCCGTCAGGGTTGTCTCGATCATAATAAATGGCTTCAAAGGCGAGTCGCATCAATATCTCGCGCTGCTGCGACCCCTCGGGATCGTCGCGCATGTATGCAATCAGGTTGTTGATCGCAAATGCGTTTGTGGGCAAAAGGTAATATCCCAGCCAGGAATGCGGAAGCATGTAAGCAATATCGTTCGCACCATTGTGCGGCATGCACATATGGGCCTTGCCATGCCCGGGCGACAGTTCCACAGCCCGCTTCTTGAACCTGAACGAGAGCATATCGAAGTCCATATCCACATCGAAGGCCGACATTGACAACTGCCACATCAACTGCGCGTTGAATGCATCGTGCTGCATCGCACGATTCTGAATGTGACGCTCGGCTGGCTTGTCATCGCTGACGGTTGCTGAGGCCATGCTGAACCCGGCGTCTGCATCAAGAATCGATTCGATATTCGCAGCGGGCTTATGTTCACCCGCGTCTATCAATCCACCATACCCAACGACCGTCTCCAGTTTCGCTGGTTGCCCGACCTTCCAGCCGGCCTCGGTGAGATCGCTGACGTCTGCCTTGAGGGCGGATGCAAGCTTGCGCGTGCATGATTCGAGGAAGTCGCTGAACTCGCGCTGCTGTACGAGCACCTTCTGCGGCTTCTGATCGCGCCGATGAATCTCGAAATCGCAGCGCAGACCAGATTCCATCTTCACAACGCCAGTGATCAGAATGTCTTCCGGTTCACGCTGCAGCGCAACGGCAACCTGATCATACGACCGTCGGCTGCTGTCTTCCGGGCCACGGATGGACATATTCCGAACCAGCATGAGGTTCCGGATCAACTGCCGCGACAGCCCCAATGCAAGGAAGCGTTCACTTTCACTTGACGATTCAGCATCGAACGGCGGGAGAATATGAACAAGCGGAAACTGCGCAATCCGGTCATACATCTCGCGCGACATGAACTGCAGTTCATCGATACGCCGCTGTTCCGGGCGCAGCATGTAACGCAGCTCGCGCTTCCATTGCGGCCCGGGGCGTTCGAAGCCATGCGTCAGGTTCAATCCAACACCTCCGCTGCCATGGCCACCATGCCGATGGCGATCATCGCAATCCCTGCGTAGTCCATCGGCATCCAGAACAACCGGTGTTTCTGCTCGATGCTCACGCGGTCGGCCGTCTCCGGGTGAAGGTAGAGTTTCGGTTCGAGACTGCGCGTCCATCGGCCAAGGAAGAACACGGGCCAGGCCATCGCGAGCAGCGCGATGCTCACGGGCCAGGTGCTTTGTTCCATCGCCTCAGGATCGCGGGAGAGGTTCTCCGTGAGTCCGGCCACGGTGGAGATGGCGAGAAGTGCAATCCAGCCATAGCCCGCGCAGATCAATTGGGCGCCTCCTCCGGAGTAACTCCACCGTCAACGATGGGCTGATTTGATTGCTGCGGCGCTTGTGCAGACGGCTGCGGTTCGTAAAAGAGTGCGATGCCAATTCCAAGAATCAGCAACCCGACTGATGCATATTCCATGGGGATGAAGAACAGCGTGTGGCCATGCTTCTGACGAACTTTCCTGCCCGTCTGTGGGTCGACAAGCGAGGCCGCCCGCTGCCGCAGCCACCAGCCAAGCCCAAACGTGAGCAGCGCGGTGATGATGAACGCGAGCACCACAGGCCAGGCAGACTCGTCGAACACTTCGGGACCCGTGATCGCTGTGAGCCCAACGCCAATCGCGATGAGCAGCACCACCGGCACCCATCCCAATCCAGACCAGATAACCATATGTGAACCTCCCGATGATCTGGCACGCGTGTACTGCGATCGAGGGGGCGGTGCCAGTGTGAAGAGACGCTCGCGTTGGTCTCACGCAGCCCTGATCGGCGCATTTGCGCGCGCAGAAGGGCCCACAATTGCAGGCGTGATCGCGGGGAAATCTGAGATTTCTCATTTTCCTTTCCCCCTGCGTTGCAATGGTTTGGAAATCTGAGCGGGTTTGGGCTGGGTCGGATGCACGCATCTGCGCGCACACATGCGCTCGCTGATCCAATTGCAGAGGACGCCGGCAGGAATGTCGGACACGATCGGACAAGCCGTTTTATGAAGGAGATCAGCACCGGCAACAACGAGCACTCGACTGCACCCGACGATCATGCCTGAGACATTGACGTCCAACAACGCAGTGGGTGGAAACACGATTCGGATTGCTGCCCGGCGGTGCGGATGGTCGTGGTCCTTCGCGTGGCAGTGTGATCGCCGAAAAAAGTCACACTGAAGCGCTGCCCTTTGACAAGTGAATACAACCGGTGCCCGCGGGATCAGGCGACGGCAACACCCATGCGCGGATCGACCTGCTGGCCGGCCTTGCGGGCCTCGCGCTCGCGGCGTGTCAAGCCATGCGGCGGAACCTTCACACCCGTCGCGCTCGTGCTCACGAACGTCAGCATGATGTGCACACCTTTGTCCGCGAAGTACTCTATCGCAGCCGACCGCTGGCCCTGCCAGTAGTTGTAGTCGTCGAGGATGAGCACACCGCCAGGCGCGAGCCGCGGATACAAGTGCTCGAGTTCGTGCCAGGTGGACTCATAAAAATCCGTATCGAGTCGCAACAGTGCGATGCGATCAGGCAACAGCTCTGGAATCGTCTGCTCGACCGGGCCCTGAATGTATCGCACGCGTTCACTGGGGTATCCGGTGCTCGCCATATTCGACTGAACTTCCTCAAGCGAGGCGTAGCACCATTCGTTGTGATCGCCGTTTTGCTTCTCGTGCCAGGTTGGTTCAGCCGACTCACCCGTAAACTTGACATCGGCTTCGGTTGGTTCGGTCATGCCTGCAAACGTGTCGTACAGATGGATTTCACGATCGGATGCGCTTCGCAGTGATGCAGTCATGGCCATGATCATGGAGCAGCCACCGCGCCACACCCCGCATTCGACAAGCGCACCTTCAATGCCGGCCTGTGTGATATAGCACACCGCCTTGTACAGGTTGTGGCACTTGAGCAGATCGCACATTGTGAACGGCTGACACCGCTGATACAACTCTGCAAACTCGCGCTCGACCTGCATCACCTGTTTCTTGCTCGACATGGCACGACCTTTCGTCTTCTCAGCCATCGGCGCGCCGTGCGCACGGATGGCGGAGCCGACGACATCGGCGCGATAAGGTTTTCGCAATCAGCATTTGTGAGGAACGCAACGATGAGAACCACGGCAGCGCACATCATGCCGAGCCTGGCCACTTTATCCGCGGTGCATGTACCAGAGCAGAATCCACACGATCGGCACCCAGACAGGCAACGACAAGGCGACGACATCCACGACACTGCGAAGTGGCGTCGGCACGAATCGCAGCGGGGCACTCAGCGGCTCCAGAACAGCGCGAATCGCTGGCTCAACAGGTGCAGTCAGTTCCACGAGGCGGGCGGTCAGGGACGGCTCAGTCGGGACGGCGACCGTTTCGGAAGCAGCATCGGGCTCGTCAGTCGTTGCCACTTCGGGTGCAGCATCGGGTTCATGGGTCGAGTGTTCTGCCGGATCCGTTCCGACTGCAGCCTCGGTCGTAACCGCTGCTGTCGGCGTTGGTTCATCAAACGCTGGCGCAGCATACGGATCGTCAACGGGCGGTTGCGTTGCTGGTTGTGTCTCGTCCGACGCAGCGGGATCCGCCGCTGACGCCGGCTGTTCATCGAAAACATGTGCCGCATACGGATCGGCCTCGACTTCATCAGTTGGCGTCTGGTCAGCGTGGGTTGGCTCGTGCTGATCCGGGCTTGCAGCACTGGGATCATCATCGAACGTTGGCGCAGCGTAGGGGTCGTCTTCATCCGCAGGAGTCAGCGGGTTGGAATCATCTTTATCAGTGGCCGACTCAATCACCGTCTCAGGATCAACAAATGAACCGCTGATCGCTTCAAGATCGTCTTGCTCCTGAGATTCAGTCGCGGGATTCTCGATACTGCTCAGGGGCGGCTCGGGGGGATGCGTCGGTTGCGACCCGCCAGACGATTCCGCGCTCGGTTCTGCCGCACCTTCCTGTGCGATCTGCTCGGCCATCGCTTCCGCAACAATGTCGTCGAGATTTTCGGCAGGCTGCGGTGCGTCGGTTGTCATCTCCTGCGATGTATTGAGTTGTTCGATGGCCTCGAGCAGTTCGAGCATCTGCGGGTCGGTCTCGGCCTGCGAATTATCGATGGGTCCTTCATCTTCGGCGTCGGTCGATTGCTCAGCCACCAGGTTCCCGGCATCATCTTCCGCCGGCAATGCCGCGTCTGCTTGCTCACTCACTTCTGCGCCGGCTGCGTCATCGACCGGTTGATGCGCTGGCGATTCGTCAGCGACGTCGGGAACCTCCTGTGATTCGAGTTCGGCATCAACCTGATCGGCAGAGGCATCATTCCGGGCGCGCTCGGTCTCAACCTCAAGCTCATTGATTGAGACAAATGCAGCATCAATCGCAGCGCTGATGTCCTCATCGTGCATTTCTTGCGCATCGCCCGACTCATCGATGGCTTCCGCAAGTTGCTCGACCGAATCCGCCACACCCTCGACGGCGTTCTCCGGATTGTCGGGCGTCACATCAGGCGATTCGTTCGAGACCGTCTGCTCAGACGCACGCGGGCCAGCGTCCTGCGTGTGAAGGTCTTCCGGATGGTGCGGGGTTTGGCTCATCGACTGTTGCGTCGCGAATGTTCAGGTCGGCATTTCACACGCACAGCGAGCGCGCAAATGAAACACCTTCACGCATCATCGAGCAATCCGCATACCAGCATGATCGGAATCGCGCAAGATCAACCGATCCCGGCGTCGTCAGGATGCGGTCAATCGTTTCAGCGACAGAAAGTCAATCGGCAGGTCCGTGCGGCCATGCAATGCGAGGTCCGCGAGCAAATCCCCCATCACAGAGGCGAATTTGAAACCATGGCCGCTGAAACCCGCAGCGATGATGACGCTGTCGTTTGCTGGGTGCGTATCAACAATGAAGTGCTCATCCGGCGTATTCGTGTAAATGCAAGTGTGCAATGCGATGGTTCGCGTCGCGCTGCACCGGCCGAACACCCGCCCGAAGGAGCCGGCGAGCGTGGCACCCTCCGCATCAGTCGGTGTTCGGTCAAACGTATCGATGTCGATCGTTTCACCCGGATTGTGGTGGGAGATCTTCATCCCCATGCGGCCGGGCATGATTGGAAAACCGTATCGAAATACACCATCGGGATCATCCCAGCCCCACATCGGCATTGTCGGGGCCTCGTACATCTCCCGAGCGCGCGTGTCCGGCGGCGTGAACCACCCGAGCACCTGTCGCGAGACGCGCAACGGCAACCCGATCTCTCCAAGCAACTTTGTTGTCCACGCACCCGCACATATAATTACTCGTTCAACAGTAATCGTTTGCACATCGGTCGTGATCTGAATCTGTCTCGTATCGCCCGACCACTGAATGGTTCGTACGCGTTCACCATCGCAAATCGTCGCGCCGCAGGCTCGCGCATGCTCGCACGATGCTTCGACGATCTTCTCCGAGAGCAGTATCCCGCCACGCGGCTCGAACATGCCCACGAACGCCTCCGGCACCTTGAACTGTGGATATCTCTGACACAGATCGTCGCGCGTCAGTGCCTCGCACGGAATCTCATGCTCCTGCGCCGCGGCAAGCGACCCGACAATCAACGGCGAATCCGGCAGGCCGACATAAAGACCGCCGGTCTCGATGAAGATCGATTCACCAGTCACGCGTTCCAGGTTTTTCCAGCCGTCATACGCGCGCTTCAGCAGCGGAACATAATCAGGATGCTCAAAGTACGCGAGGCGAAAGGCGCGTGTGTGCCCCGAATATGAACCGCGATCATGCGGGATACGGAACTGTTCAAAGCCGATGACATCCGCACCGCGTTCTGCCAGTTGCCAGCACGCAGCTGAGCCCATCGCCCCCAAACCAATCACAGCAACATCGTGGTATTTCATCGCGAGCAGTCTACCGGACTATTCGGACGTCGCAGCACAGACCGAACAACCCGCGCATCCGATACACGCAGGCGACAACCGATCAACTCACCGCTTGGATGCACACACATTGAATCCGACGCTTGAATCATGCTGCACGATGCAATCGCGTCGAAGCTGTCCCGAGCGGACACATCCCACGGTGACCGCCGCTGTGCGCCGCGCGTGCCGTTTCCCGCCGAGATGACCATCGCCTGGCATCACGAGATGCCGACCACGATGCGATATCACATTCTCGATCTGAGCGACACCGGCTTTCGCATTCGCAGTTCGACTCCATTACTGCAGGGCATGACCGGCACTGCGTTACGACTGCTGCCTGAGGGACGAGAGATCAATCATCCGGTCATGGTTGCATGGGTCCGGCGATGTGACGATGCAGGCTCCAGTCCGGTCGGGCAATGCACTGAACCACCAGATGCACAGCCGGTCATGTACGAAATCGGGCTCAGGCGCTTCTGAGCGATGGCCTTCACTCACGCACATGAATCAGACTGACACGGTATCCTCCGTGCATGACACCGCCCGGCATCACAACGTCTGCATGCTTTGTTACGCATCTTGAGGCTGCCATCGATGGCACTCACTACCCGGCCAATACACTGCAAACAGTGCACGAAGGTCGACCGCTCTGGGTGCGATACGATCTTGATGCGCTGCGCGACGCGTGGCATCGAGATGTACTGACCGATCGACCGCAGACAATGTGGCGGTACCGGGAGCTTCTGCCGGTGCCAACCGACGCTCCGATTATCTCGCTTGAAGAAACGGTGACACCGATCATCGAGTGCCCGCGGCTCGCGCAGCACCTCGGCATTCGGCATCTGTGGATCAAAGATGAGTCGCGGCTGCCCACCGGATCATTCAAAGCACGCGGCATGGCGATGGCAATCACAATGGCCAAAGCGCTCGGCGTGGAGCACGTTGCAGCACCAACCGCCGGCAACGCCGGAGGCGCGATGGCGGCATACGCAGCACGGGCCGGCATGCAATGCCATGCGTTCATGCCTGAAGATACACCAATCGTCAATCAACTCGAAGCAGCACTCTACGGCGCACACGCATATCTCGTGAACGGACTCATCAACGACTGCGGCCGAATCGTCGGCGAAGGCAGCGAGGCGATGGGCTGGTTTGATCTCAGTACGCTCAAAGAGCCATATCGCATCGAAGGCAAAAAGACGATGGGCCTCGAACTTGCCGAACAGTTCGCCTGGCAACTGCCGGATGTTGTCATGTATCCAACGGGCGGCGGAACAGGGCTCATCGGGATGTGGAAGGCCTTCAACGAGCTTGATGCCATCGACTGGCTCGACAGCGATGTGAAGCCACGACTGTTCAGTTGTCAATCGACCGGCTGCTCACCTGTCTCTATCGCGTTCGATGCGGGGGAGCGCTTCGCAACAAAGCCCGATGATCCGCACACGATCGCAAGCGGGTTGCGTGTACCGGTGGCTGTCGGGGACTTCATGATTCTCGATGCCGTCCGCGAGTCGGGCGGCATGGCATGCGCAGCGCCCGAGGAACATCTGCTCGAGTGGATGGCAAACGTGAACGCGCTGGAAGGTATCGCGCTCTGTCCGGAAGCGGCCGCATGCGTAGACGTATTGCAGCAACGCATCGAAGCTGGCGACATTGGCCACGACGAACGCATCGTTATCTTCAACACAGGCGCCGTCCAGAAATATGTTGAAGCGATGCAACAGGGTGTGGCCCTGCCGCTCCTCGACTGTACGAAACCGATCGAGTGGCACGTGTTGGAGTGATTTGACTCTTCATCCGCGCACGCAATCGCCACGATCGCGCAATGCGCCACACCGCAACCGGCATTACCCGCCTGGCGTGATCGTGTGGTATCTGTTCGATTCCGGCTCGTCGATCGCCGTCGTAGATCCATCGGGCCATGTGATTTCTACTCGTTCAACTGCTCCGTTATCACCAAGGCCGAACGTGTGAACAAGCGGATGCTGACACAGATTGGAATCACCACTCACAAATGCCCGCGTGATCACGGTGCCATCGGTCAGTGTGAGTCGAATCGTCGAGCCAATCGGCTCCGGACGATCAGGCACGCGCGCGAGGCGGACGCCGATCCAGTCATGCGGCGTGGGCAACGCGTTCTGATAGATATGCAGTGTCCGCGTGTGCGGCTTGACCGTCATCTCCATCACGACGAGATCAGCTCTGCCATCGTTATTCAAGTCGCTCGCGATCACTTGACGCGAATCATACTCGAATGCAGCCCCAAACAGAAACGCAACATTCATGAAGCCTCGCTCGTCCCCGAAGTTCAGCAGGAGATTGTTATGTTCATAGCCATTCCATGACTCCAATCCCTGACTGATCGGCGTGCGCGTGCTTTGGAAGATAACATCTCTTGCTTCTGCAGAAGTATCATCATCACATTCGTAGATATCGTGCCGCCAGAACGTCGTGCAGTAATCCTTGGTTGATTCTCCGGACGCATGCCCATTGGCGATGTAGATGTCATCATGGCCATCATTGTCGAAATCGGCAGCACTCGTCCCCCACGACCAGCCCGTTCGCGCGACGGTATCGTTGAAGTCCGGCAGGGTATAACTGCCCTCGCCATCACCAAGATACATGCGATTGCCATAACCCATGACAGCACGCATCGCCTGAATGTCTGTGTGATCGAACCGGCCGGCTTCCATCTTGTCCAGTCGCCGTGCCGTTGTTGAACTCATCCCTGCCGTGAAGAAGTCAAGTACACCATCGCGATTGAAATCTGCAAATGCATGCCCCATCCCGAAGTTGTTGCTCGTGCCTGGCAACACGCCGGACGTCATATCGGTAAAGTTCCCTGAGCCATCGTTGTGATAGATGTCGATGCCGGCGAAGTCGCTCATGACAACAAGATCAAGATCGACATCGCCGTCCACATCAACAAGCGAACCGCTGTATGTCCGACGGAATCGCTTTGACACGAGACCCGCTTGTTCCGTGCCATCTGTAAACTTTCCGGTGCCATCATTGATAAGCAGATATGCGGGATAACCGTCATTCGCGTCATAATATGGCGTTGGCATCTCGCCGCCGGAGTACGGCATGCGATATTGCCCAAGCCAGGCATCCATGTCGCCATCGCCATCCACATCGCCGGCGGTGAGTACAAACGGATGATCCAGCGGGATCGTCATGTACGACGGTACAGAAGTGTCAAAGGTTCCCGGACCTGTTGCAGGAAACATGAAAAAGCCGTTTCGGCGGGCGCCGATGAGCATGTCCACTTCACCATTCCCCGTGAAGTCGGCGAGCACTGCTGCACCCGCATCCGGCGGGATCCAGTCTGACAACTGCTCGACACGGAAGTTTCCGTTGCCATCGTTCCACATGATCTCATTGGCACCGACAAGAACAAGATCGGTGGATCCATCATGGTTCATATCGTGCGCGAGGATGGGACCGATCTCTGCGCGAGTGCTCGTTGTCTCGCTGTTGCGCACTGTTGCGATCTCGCGGAACACAGGCTCGCCGGTCCGTGCAAGCATGCGCATGTCACGAGCACGAATCGCTCCGGGTTGAGGCACCGCAATATCGCTTTCAGGCTTGAGCCAGTCGACTTCCACCTTCCCCTTGATCGCGATTCGCTCAGCAGTCTCATCGTTCACAACATGCAGCAGGAAAGTGACAACAGAGTGCGCATCACCGGCATCGTTGATATTGAACTCAGCATGATGCCACTCTGTTTCAACAACCACATACCCCTGCTCTTGAAGCGCTTTCATCGCTGCCACAGCCTGCGCGTTGGTCAGTGGCTCGCCGCCGGTGGTTGCAAGCTGTTCAGTGATGTTCCATTGATGTATGATTGGCTCAGCAAACGGTGGGATGGAAAGTGTGTTGTACTTCGCACCCTGCAGCACAGCCCATGTGTCATCGGCGACAAGCAGCGTGTCCCACAGATTCGTGAACCACTGCTCGTAGCGCTGGGCCAGAACCTCGGTCTTCCACACCGTCTGATCAAGTTGATCGCGCTGCTTTTCGAGTTCCCTCGCGTCGGCCATGACAATCTGGAACGGCCGCTCCGCCGATGCCTGCACTGCCTCGCTTGTGCCGCCTGAGGCTGCATCGGGCCCCCCGCTGCCGCAGCCCGCCAGACCGGCCAAGCAGACAGATCCGAGAATCAGAGAAACAACCGACACACCGCGCATGCAATGAAGCATCTTGTCGCTCCCACACAGGACAAGAACCAGAACCAAGCGCGGAACGCGTTGCCTCCATGAGTCTTTTCCATACCGCGGAGTCAGCAACGCAGAATCGCGCTCGGTGAGATATGACCAGCCAGTGGCGATTATACGACAAGTTCAAACTGCGCAAAGTGCCATTCGGCCATGTTCGTCACGTTGCAGCAAGTCCCACATCGGTGACACATGATCTACCTTGGCGTGGAACACACTTTTCTCATCTGTCCCCGCAACCGAGGCGGGTATGTTGGATAGACCTGATGAAGCCCGGCGATGCTCGCCAAAGCCACACACCAAATTGGATGGGACCAGAAAGATGAACCGGATGCTCGATCTTCGCTCTCGCACGACACTTCTTGCGCTGTTCGCCGTTGTAACCGTCGCCCTGGCGACATCCGGCGCGCCCGCACAGGACGCTCTTGGCCGGAAGGCACTCGACCACGACGATTATGACAAGTGGAACTCAGTCAGCCGCCCAACACTCAGCGAAGATGGATCGTGGATCGCATACACAATTCGCGGCAGCGATGATGCATCAACGCTGTTCATTCGCGACTCCAGCAGCGACACGCTGTACGACGTCGAGAATGGATCTCGGCTCACATTCACCTACGACAGCACGCATGCGATCTACCTCATCAACCCCGATCCGGCTCGCATGCGTGAACTGCGCGCGGAAGGTGCCCGCGGGGATGCTCTTCCGCAACCAGCCCTTGCCGTTCTTGATCTCGCGACAGGCCGGACTGTCACGATCCCAAACGTCCGGTCATTTGACCTTCCAGAAGAAGCGGGCGGTTGGATGACATACACGCTCACGCGCGGCGCTGAGAGCGACACCGCGCGAGCCGGCAAAGCAACGCTCAAAGAACACTACACCGTCACGGAACATGGTCTTGTTCCTGCATCAGCAGCAAAGCCAGAGCAACCGACCGCACGAACAACAACTGAAACGGGTGAGCAGGCAGGTGAGCCCACACGCAAGCGAGGCCAGCGTTCCGATGAACCTGAGAAGAACAACGGCCGTGTGCTCGTGCTTCGGAATCTCGAGACCGGAATCGAGCGTCACTTCCCCGATGTCTCGTCGAGTGCGTTCAGCAAGCACGGCGCGCTGCTTGCGATCGCAACATCTGCAACGGATGCCGAAGATGATGGCGTACACATCATTGATCTCGCCGACGGCTCACTCACGCAGATCATCTCCGGGCGCGGCAAATACGAGCGTCTTGCATTCAGCGATGACCAGTCGATGCTCGCGTTCCTGACAGACCGCGACAATTACGGCCCCGTCCGCCCGAGCATGTCAATCTACCTCTGGAAGCAGGGCGATGAGGCTGCGGAGAAAATCGCGGACGAGCAATCACAGAACATCCCGGAATCATGGTGGATTGCATCATCAGGCGTACGCTTCACGGAAGATGGCCGGCGACTGATCTTCGCCACGCAACCCAGGCCAGACGATGCGGGCAAGACACGCAAGGAACTCGAAGCAGAGCGCAAGGCCGAAGCACTTGATCCGACACCACGGCTTGACATCTGGCATTGGAAAGACCCGCAACTCCAGCCGCAGCAACTGATTCAGGCGGAACGTGAGCGGCGACGCGACTATACCGCCGTGTATGGCATTGCAGACAAGACTATTGTTCAAGTCGCGCGTGAAGACATTCCTGATGTCTTCATTGATTCGCGCTCGCGCGCTGATATCGCCATTGGAAGCAACTCGCAAAAGTATGACACTTCGCGATCTTGGGAATCGCCGGGCTTCAGTGATTCATATCTGGTTGATCTGAATACCGGTGAGGCGATATTGATATTTGAGAAGTCGCGCGGCCGGGCGAGCCTCTCACCTGATGGCACCTACATCTCTCACTGGGATCCTGAATCTGAGACACACACGGTGATGTCGACGACTGACCTCGTGCCGGTGGACGTTTCTGCTGACATACCAACTTCACTTGCCAATGAACTGCATGATACACCATCACCGCCCCGTTCTTACGGAGGGCCTGGCTGGATCGACGATGATGCGGCACTTCTTCTGTACGATCGATTCGATATCTGGCAGATTGATCCGACGGGCAATGAACTTCCGCGTTGCCTGACCAAAGGTGCAGGTAGAACGAACAAGACGCGCTATCGCTATCAGCGTCTTGATCGTGAAGAGCGATCCATTGCACCTGATGGCACGATCATGCTGTCAGTTTTCAATGAAAATACCAAGGCCTCCGGCTACGCGACACTGAACCTCACCGATGGCGCGGTCACGCACCTGATCATGCTCAACGAAAACATTGGGATCCTCCAGAAGGCGCAGCAGGGTGACACTGTGCTCCTCACGCGCGAAACGTTCCGCCGCTACCCGGATTTGTGGATGACGACACTTGAGTTTGATCACTTGACACGCTTGACAGAAGCAAACCCACAGCAGCGCGACTACCTCTGGGGGACCGCGGAACTCGTCGACTATGAAACCACTGAAGGTGACCCGTTGCAGGGCATTCTCTACAAGCCGGATAATTTTGATCCAAATCACAAGTATCCGATGATGGTGTATTTTTACGAGCGAAGTTCAGATCGTTTGCATCGGTACAACACGCCAGCAGCTGGCAGTTCGTCAATCAACTTCAGTTTCTATGTGAGTCGCGGGTACGTGCTGTTTGTGCCGGATATCCCTTACGAGGCAGGCTACCCCGGA
This sequence comes from uncultured Isosphaeraceae bacterium, assembly GCA_964631295.1. GTDB lineage: Bacteria > Planctomycetota > Phycisphaerae > Phycisphaerales > SM1A02 > CAZVXI01. The sequence goes on along the minus strand of CAZVXI010000006.1, from coordinate 25,738 downwards.
CAGAGCGCCGAAAATGCTGTCCTCCCGGGTATCCAGACCGTTGTGGATATGGGCTTTGTTGATTCCGAGCGGATCGGTGTGCAGGGCCATAGCTGGGGTGGATATCAGATTGCACACCTTGTCACTCGCACAAATATGTTTGCCTGTGCTGAGGCAGGCGCGCCTGTTACGAACATGACAAGCGCGTACGGCGGCATCCGCTGGGCGAGTGGCCTGAGCCGGATGTTCCAGTATGAAAAGACACAGAGTCGCATCGGTGGCACCCTGTGGGAAGCGCGCGATCTGTATCTGGAGAACTCACCAGTGTTCTTCGCAGACCAGGTGGAAACACCGCTGCTTATGTTGCACAACGATGAAGACGGGGCTGTGCCCTGGTATCAGGGGATCGAGATGTTTGTGGCGATGCGCCGGTTGAACAAGCCGGTGTGGATGCTCAACTACAACGGCGAAGCTCACGGCCTGCGTCGCGATGAGAACCAACTCGACTGGGCGAAGCGCATGCAGCAGTTCTTCGACCACTACCTGATGGATGCTCCCGCGCCAGTATGGCTCGCAGAGGGAATTCCTGCGGTAGACAAGGGCAAAGAGTTCGGGTTCGAGTATGTGGAACAATCGGAGGAATAAGCAAGACAGAGAGCGACGACGCGTGGCTGCCGAATCTGTCGAATGTTCGGATTGATTTCCCAGCTGCGCGCAGGCCGGTGCACTGCTCGGTCTGCTCCAGCACGTGTGACAGCGATCGCAACAAGTCCTCGCGCGACGAACAGACGCCGCCACGAGTGAATCTCGCTGCTGTGTACTCGGGCCGATCGCTCAGGCTGCCATCACAAGCGCGATGCGGTTGCCGTCAGGATCCGCAACGATCGCATACGTCCGCGAGCGATCAAGCGGGTGCATGAGTTCATCGGACTTCCCACCAAGCTGTATTGCACGCGGGAGGTACGGCTCAACGTGGGGCACGTTCACATACAGCATCACAGGGGCTGCCTGATCATCGCACTGGACAACGCGAAAGTAACACGTCATCTCGCTTCGCGGGATCGGACACTCATAGCGGTCCCCGCTCGGCTGCCCAGCGACCTGCCATGTGAACATCTCCCAGTAGAATCGCCGTGTCTTGTTGATGTTCGTGCATGGCAACTCAAGCCCGAACGGACAGTGCTTACTGAGGTCTTCTGCGGCGGAACTGCTGCACGTGGCATCATGCCGTGCTACGTGCGTGGCGATTGAATCGGCGAAGTTCGTTGGATCGATCACCTCGTCAAAATGAACACCAAGGTGATGCACCCTGCCGAGCACGAGTTCTACGCGCGTGACGACGCCCGGCAGCGAGACCTGCTCGCCGTCTTCCGTGGTGTAGTGAATCTCAACCTTCGTTCCTTCGTGTACGAACGCCCCGTGAAGCAGCCCCATGCCCGTTGCGCTCAGGTCGGCCGCGTACGCACGGAACATCGTGGTCGATTCTGTCTCACCAAACCGAATGTCGATCGGCCTGCCTGCGATCGCATATCGCTCCGACCGGCGACGCTTGATGCCCGTCGGCCCGATGCCAGGATCCGGCGCGATACGGCGCAACGCCTCCTGCACCTGCCGCTTATTGCGGTTCAATAGATCGATCAGTGATGTCGTGCTGTATGTCACGGCGCGGTCCTGCTCCCTGCACGTTCTTGCCCACGCCTGAGATCGACCGGCCGGCCGGATCACTCAAGCGCAATGCTGTCACGCAGCCGGCCCTCCCCACGCAGCGTCGCGCACACGGAACAGGCGAAGCAGTTGTTACCGGACTATGGCGAGCACGACCCCCACTGCGTGAGGACGGTAAGCAGGTCAGCCAGATCAACAACACCCGCGGATGTACCGTTCACGTTTACGTCAGCATCCGAACAGGAAGGATCGGTCGACCCCCAACATGACAGCACCTCAAGCAGTTCATAAAGACCAACGATGCCGTCCGCATTCATGTCTGCCGGTGAGCATCCCCCTGCTCCAACGATGGAGACGTTATCAACGAGCACGTAGTCATCACCAAGCGCTTCATCGACACCAGTTCCACGGAAACTGATCATGTAATACCGGTATCCATCAGCGCCGGTGTCGATTGTCCGCTCGACATTCGTCCACCCAGCCGGATCGACGAACCACTCTTCATATAACAAGTCAGCATCGTACGGGATCGCGCCGGCGGGCGCGGGGAAGTCGCGGTACACCGCATCGAACTCACTATTGATCCCCCAGATGCGCGCCTGCAGGCGCGATATCTCGCTGTTGCTCGGGCTTGTGTGTCCCTCGAAGATTGCGTAGTCGAACGACAACAACAGTTGACCGCGGCGCACGTGATCGTCGTACATTGCCTGACCTGCCCACGCGAATCCATACTGTCCATCGAGCCGCGCCGCTTCATCTGCAAGCGCCGCGAATGCGCCAAACCACCCCAGATCGGTCGAGGCACTGCTGATTGATCCATCGTTGTAGCCCGCGATAGCAAAATCGCCGTCGATGATCAGTTCCGGGTACGCGCCTGGCTGCGGCATCACATTATGCACTACGGTGTCGGTCGCACCCTGATGATCCCAGACTGTCAACGCGACCGGGCTCGAAATCCCAAGTGGGAACTGTGTCGTCAGCACTTCACCGAACGCATCGATCACGCCGTCCATGTCGAGATCCCATGCGTAGGCGACGATGTAGTTTGGGTCGGCCACTGCGACGCTGTAATCATCAATCCATCCTTCACCCGGCTCGAACGGGCTCATTCCATTTGGCGTATCGGAGTCGAATGATGCAAGCCCGGACAACTGAACCACGCCATGCGGCCCGAGAGATTCCCAGGTAAAGTCAGCTGTGGGCGGATCATTGGAGACATCATCTGCGAAGTCGCTGTCTTCGATCACGAGGTAGTTCGAGAAATCCTGCACGGCGCTGAAAGCGTTTTGCCTGCGATACATGTGATCGCCGTTGCTCGCCATCCGCAGGTTGCGAAACACAGATCGTCGATCGGGAAGCCCGACCGCACCTTCGCTGCCGATGCCTTCGCTATTGTCAAGCAGATTAATCTGCCCCTCGCCTGGCGTGCGAATGCCAAACTCCCAGCCCTCGATGATGACATTATCAACCACGAGTCGCTTTGTCGGACCGTTCATGCCAAGACCATAGCCGCGGCCATCACCGTTGATCGTAAGATCGATCTCTGGTTTGTCATCAAGGCCGGGCGTCGCCAAGTCAGATGATGCGATAAGCCCATTGCGAAACTCGATCTGTGAGCTGTACTGCAGATGCACACCCCGGCCGTAAATATTCCAGAACGAGAAGTTATCGATGAGCGCATATTCGCGGTGCACATTACCATCGCAGGGGCACGTAAAACCAATCCATGACCCCTGATTGCGCATGTGATTCCAGGTGATCAAACCGAAGTCGCTGTTGTAAACCTCCATGCCGGTGAATGTGTTCGCTGGCACGCGGTTACCTGCAATGAGACCTGCGTCATTCGTCACGATGTGCTGGATTTCTGCGGGCAGGTGCTCGCGCGGCACCCAGCCGCGGTCGCGATTGTCATTGCCATCCACATCACTGAACAAGCTCACACCACCGCCGGCTGCGGAGATCGCAATGTTGTTGATCAGTTCAACCTGGCCGGCACCCTGAATCCAGTACGCTTCGCCGTTGAAGCCAAAGTCGAACCGTGTGACGCGTGTGAACCCGGCACCGAATGGCTCGACTGTCATATCCGGATCATTATCTCCTGTGCACTTGATGGCAATGTTGTTTTCCCACCTGCCAATCTCGTTGCCCGCCTCCTGGACGAATGATGCGCCGAGCACATCGAACGCCACGTTGTTTTCGAAAACGCAGTGACTGTCGTGATGCACGAACCCCCAGCCGGGGCTGCCCCACACGACGCAGCCATCAACAACCGCTGGCTCGCATGTCAATGGGTTGATCGGTACATAATCCTGCGGCAGATTGCGATGATGATGGAATGCGTATCTGCCACGGACGTTCATGCCGGCCCCGGCTGTCCCATCGACATTTATACCAGAATCATCGATGAACTCATTCTTGTTCAGCCGACCGAACTCGTAGAAGCCAGCGTTGCGCGTGATTGACTCGGATGTGTGCATCACCATGTGGTGGCCGCGCCGGCGGTCGCTGACGGTGTCCGGTCCAGGAGTGTCGGGCGATGCAGGATCAAGTTCAGATCTGAATGTGATGTTCCGCGTCAGGTTCGCGACGTACAACGCCAAGTCACCTGACGAAAAGTGCGTCCCATTCGGCCGCACATGATCCCACAGCAGGCCGATGCTGCCGGGCGCTGTATTCTCGAAGGAGATGGTTGATCCGTTGATCCCGGTGATCGTCAGCACTTCATCATGAAAGCGACTGTTGTCCGCATTAGAGCCGTTGGGATCGAAGAATGTACCTCCGAGTACGAGCGTGTCACCAATCTCCCAACCGACAGGTGGCTGTGCAAGCGTGACAGAGGTCGCACCTGCGAGCGCATCTCCGATGAGCGCTGCGTAGTCTGTCTTGTCCGCTCCCACGATCTCGTGTGAACCATGCAGCAGCAATCCTCGACTGATCAGCGGCGCATCGCTCATAAGCGCATCGGCAATAATGATGACCTCCGCGCGAATGTTCGCAGGGATCGGTGCTATGTCGCTGCCGATGTAAATCTCACCATTCGGCGTATTGAACAGCGTATCGACGTACAGCGTGGTGTCCTGAGCAGTGCTCCATGTCAGTCCGCCATCCACGCGTATGAAGTGAAAGCGCGTCTGATCAAGTCCTGTGTCATCGCCATCATCATTGATGTCATACGTAACGGTGATGTCCTCAGGTATCAGCACATCGTCGCCGGGACCTGGCAGTATGCCTCCCCATGTGGCAGGATCAGACCACATACCACTCTGCACCGCTGCGATGTCTTCCATACCCAAAGGCAGCAGGTTCATCACTGATGACGCCACGTGCATGTTCGCGCACATGCCGCCACGCTGCCCCTGCGCGGGTCGCATCGCCAACGTCACATTTGCTGCTCCGATGCCGAGCCCGATCAGCATGGCTGCAGCCATCCCACGATGCATGGCGAAACTCAACGTCGTCATTGCTCATCCTCTCTTTATTGTCCAATGGTTCCGCACTCTGCTGCAACCATCTTCCCCAATCATCTGCCGACGCCTGCACACACATTGCATGGCTGTCAACTCTGTTGCACAGAGTGTGATGGCTGCTGGCCTGCAGATCGCCGCGCGTGGCCAAAACGCATGCAGATACTCATCGCATCACGCTCATGTTCGGAACATGCACGGATGTCGCCGAATACGCACGCTGTCTACCTCTGCGGCGGGTAACACAGGCCACCCCAATCAGCATCCCAACAATGATCGATAATGACTTTACACACAGCAGGGAGCAGATGCTGCATGAACGTCGCTGATCTGCGTACTGCTGCACGATTCAACTGGCTGTCGAATGTTGCAGCACCATGCACGAGTTGGCAGCGCGCCAGGTATACCCGCTCAAGCACCATATCAATCGCTGCCCGAACGCGATGGTCGCGGCGGCACTCGCGGTATCGATGCACTGCATTATTCGCCCGCCGTGCATCATCTTCGCTCAGTGTCTGCCAGTAGATGCTCGCGAGATACTCATCACTCACGAGTGCCTGCAGGAGTTTGTCATGCTCAGTGATCAGGTCCAGAAGCACGCCATCATGATCATTCCTTTCGACCCTGCGTGTGAACATCTCCAGCGATGCGCGGTCAGATTCGGGTTGCCGATCATCAGTATTCCATCGGCCATAGAGTGCGTTGAGCGCGATCCAAGCATAAACCAGCCGGGCATCATCGGTGACGAGCTTCGCTTCGGTGATCTGTTCGACACGCTGCATCCAACTGAAGCAGCGATGCAACCGAATGCGTATCGGTTCATGGGTCTCGCTGCTCGCCGGACCTTCCTTGATCGGCTTCCAACGACGCCGCAACGCATGAACGGTTGATATCTCGGCCGCCACGTGATGCGCATCATCCTCAGAGACAGTCAGCTCAACTTGTATGTCAGATTGCAACTTACGCATGTGGAGTCTCCACACGATCGTACCGCAGTGTCACGCGCGACAGGGCTTCCACTTTGCACATGCGCAGAAAAAAACCCAGGCGAGCAACGTTTGCCACGCCCGGGCTCTTCGGGTCAGGGGTGACGGTAACCGCAGCGCGTGAACATGCTGTGGGCGCAGTGTGCAGATTCAGACAATGTCAGTGTGCGCGATTCAGCGAATCTTGGCGGTGGAAGAACGATCCCGACCCGGCAAAGAAGTGGAGCCGATCGGGCTCGAACCGACGACCTCTTGCATGCCATGCAAGCGCTCTCCCAACTGAGCTACGGCCCCATGTGTCTTTCCGGCTTCCAATGTGCTTTGGCGACATCGGCAAATCGGCAAGACGACTTGCGGAGAGGATAGCCGTTCGCGCAAGGTGATCAAGTCATCGAAAAGTGGGCAGGAACCTGCCAATGCGACTCACGCGGTGCGACGACGCCGCTGCCGTGCCAGCGCCATGCCGCCGATGGCCAGCAGCACAAGCGATCCGGGTGCAGGAATGTCGCCAGTCGTCGCAGGGAGATTCGGATCGATCGGACCCGCATAGACCACATCGGAGTTCAATATCGCATCGACGAATGCATCAGGGTCCACGAGCAAGCCGGTCAAGTTGGAGATCTGGCCGCTCGACAGTTGCAACGAACTGAGTCTGGTCAACGCAGACATCAGCTCCGGATTGGCGTCGTAGTGGTAGATCGCCGCCTCGATCCAGTTGTCGGTGAGCATCATGCCGCCGCCCGGCTGGAACTCGACGAATCCCAGTTGCAGCGCGATGTATTCTTCCAGGGACAGGTCCACCGGATCAAAGCCGACCGGAATGCCGAACCCGATCCGCCAATCCCATGGCTGGAACGCGGGGTTCGTCCCCTCCTGAACGGTGTGCGATCCAGTCCAGTTGGGGTCTTCCGTTCCCTCCTGCACCGTGTGGGCACCATCGAGATCGCCCACGCCGTCGCCGCCGAATGGCCCATCAATGTCAGCCGCGACCATCGAGCACGGCAGTAGCAATGCGCCAACTGCGATCAGCATCGCGAAAGGTGCGGAATGTCGAGGGCACTGGATCAGCAAGGTCTTTGCCTCTACTTCGTCTGTGACGAGAGAGTGATCGGTCTCAGTCTCTGATGACGCGGGCAGTTTGCAGAATCTGCCACCCGGTCCGTTGAAATGCGGGGAACCGTCCCATGGTTCCCGTGATGACGCGAATGTCGTCGTTGTCGATCGTCCAGTCGGCACTCACGCCGGTCCAATCGAGCAGACGCTGACGCCTCGCGAACTCCATTGTAAACACACGTTCACGCATGGCCCAATTATCTAGCCGATTCGCAATCTCATCGGCCTTGTTGGTGAAGACAGCCATGTGCTGCTGGAGGGCCTTTTCGTCGGAAATGTGCCTCAGGGCCACGTTACACGCGAAAATGCACCACCAGCCGTAACTTTCCAGCCAGTCACCCACGGGGAACTGTTCGGGATCAATCAGGGAGTCGAGCTGGTCGCTGAACTTCTCCAACACGTCTTCGGGCTCGCTCGTGCCGAGCACTGCGTCGAGTTCCATCATCGCGCCGACACACGTATTGGCCACACCGCGATACGAGTCGTCGTCGTACTTGTCCGCCAACTGCAGGTACCGGCTGCGGGCTGTTTCGAGGTCCGCATGCGCGGTCTGCGCATGCGATTTCGCCTTCTCCTGCTCGATCGAAATCATCCTGCGATAGGCGTTCCCTCGCACATATGGCGCGAACGCATGAACGACTTCATTGAGCCGATTGGTCGGCGGTTGCTGCTCGTACTGGTCGATCAGGTCGCGTGCGGTTGACCGCGCTTCGAGAACATGCCAGAGCGTGTAATACGCGTTGGCGAGGTTGGCCTGGAGCATCACACGAGTGTCCGGCTTCACATCCGGCTCGCCCAGCCCACGCTGCACGGCCTGAAGCACGTTGGCGTATCGGCCGAGGCCATCCCAGCCGCCTGCCTCGCGGTTGCACGCCGTCGCCCGATGATTGCTGCTCTTTGCAGCCTGCCAGGCACGGCGGGCAAGGTTGATCATCTTCTTGTAGTCACCCTCGCGGTGGGCTTGCTTGGCCTGTTCATCAAGCGCTGCGAAATCCTCACGGCTCTCGCGCTCGAATGCATCGGTGATGTCGATGGAGTCGTCCGTCAGGGCCTCAACGACCACTTCGACAGGCCAATCCAGAGCCTGCGAGAGATCGACCACCAAATCCAGTTTCGGCACGCCACTGCCCGGCACGAGTTTGGTCGGATCGCGCCCGAGAGCAGCAGCCAGCTGCTTGCGATTCCAGCCACGATATGCCTGGGCTAAGCCGAGAAGTTTGTCCAATCGATCTCGGCGAGCATCAGCGATGTCCATAGACCCGCTCCTGTCCTCTTTTTTCGAGCGGCCGGACCTTTTCCATGATCCCAACCGCTTCCCCTATCTCCACTACGCATGCTACCCGAGATTGGTGGCAGTTGATCAACCAAACTGCTTTTTTTCTTCTCTGCTGCCAAAACGCATTTGCAGGCAATGAGGGGCGTTTTGCCTGACAATGGGCGAGCTTCGCTGAAGATGCTCCTGCGAAAACGCCCGCCGACCTCCCCGACCCAGGGAATCAGGTGGGACCCAAGTTACCTTCTCCTCTTCCCCCTCCTCCACCTCTCTATGCCGACCCGCATCGAGAGGTTTTTTCTTGTCCTGAGCCGCTCGAATCGACGGTTGATTGGCACAAATCCTGCCGCAGACCCTGTTGACGCAACACCACTGGCACAGATTTCCGATATGCTGCGGATTGATCGGCAGGTCGTCTGCCGATTGCTCGATTCAGCAAATATCGAACCTTTGAAGGACAGGACTATGAACAAGGCGAAGCAACTGCTCGTGATCGCTGCCGCCGCAGGCAGCCTCTCGCTCATCTGCACGGGCTGCAAGAGCAGCGAAAAGACCAGCAGCGAACATCCCACAACCCAGGGCGAACATCCCACAAGCCAAGGCGAGCATCCCAAGAGCGAGGGTGAGCACCCTGCCGGCGGGCATTCGGAACATCCCGACAACTAATTTCGCCAGTCACATCGCAGCCATCGCCACCGGCCTGCTGGCTCGCACAGGCCGGTGGCGATGCATCACAAACCCCTCGCATGGGCTCACCATCATGGCCACACGCACACACTTTGCACCAGAGCAACTTCCAAATCGTTTCGCCCATGTCCGCACGCTGATACTCGGCGCTGCTGCCATGCTGCTCGCCGGCTGCCAGTCTGCCTCGTCAACAGACACGCACGCCCTTCCGCCAGCAGACTATGAGCCGATTCCCAATGTCATAACTGAAGACATTCAAGCGGGCATCGAAAAGCACATCGCCGAAGAAACCGAACGCGGCGGGGGCTATTTCATCGTTCCATATGAAGGTGACGTCCTCAAGCTCAAGCTCGTACGCGTACACACGGAGTACCTCTCCAACCTCGGCCCGGGCCGGCACTTTGCCTGCGTCGATCTGGCCAGCACGGATGGCAACATGTACGACGTTGATTTCTTCCTCGAAGGTGAGCCCGGCAACATGGTCGTGACGGAAACAACCGTCCACAAGATCAACGGCAGGCCGCTGTATCTCTGGGAGCAGAGGCCCGACAAGACTTGGGCACGCGTTCAGGTGGATGACGCGCGGCCGGCTCTGCTCGGCGTGATCGAGGATACCGACCAGTTCGAGTTCATCTACCACGCGACGCTGCCGCAGCTCGCCGACGATGCCCGCATGTGGATTCCCCTGCCAGCCACAGATGCGTTCCAGTCCGTCAAGGTGCGGCAGATCAGGGTGCCCGGCCGGCAGCAGATCCTTACGGACCAGCGCTTCGGTAACAAGGTCCTGTTCCTTGAGCTTACGCCCGAAGACAGTGGCAAGCAGCTTGAGCTGCGCTTCGATGTGCACCGCCGTGAGAAAGCGGTGTATCACGATCACGATACTTCCCCGCACGAACACCTGCACGCTGAGACACGTGTGCCCATCAACGATCAGTTCCGCGCAATCGCCGATGAAGTCCTCGAAGGCAAGCAGCAAAACGATCTCGTGCGCGCACGCGCCCTGTACGACCACACGATCGACCGCATGGCATACATCAAGGTGGATGCGCAGTATGGTCACGGTGACGCCCAGTACGCCTGCGACTCCGCGACTGGCAACTGCACGGATTACCACTCGTACTTCATCGCTCTCGCGAGGTCGGCTGGAATACCAGCGCGCTTCGCGATCGGCGCAGCCATCCCATCCAGCCGCAACGATGGTGGCATGAGCGGCTATCACTGCTGGGCGGAGTTCTACGCAGACGGCAAGTGGTGGCCGGTTGATATCAGCGAGGCGGACAAGTACACCGCACTGTCCACCTATTACTTCGGTCACAATCCCGCCAACCGCGTTGAACTCAGCCGAGGCCGCGATCTGATCGTCGAGCCGGGTCCGGTTTCAGGCCCAATCAACTTCCTCGCCTATCCAGTACTTGAAGTGGCAGGTGAACCGGTGAAGATCAAGCCGCAATTCGGTTTTGAGCGGCATACCAACTGACAAGCGGCGGATTCCAGCAGTTGTTCAGTCGCTCGCCACCGGGGCCGGCCGGGTGTTCGCTGCGTATCGCTCAAAGAACTCGACGATTCTGTTGAGCCGATCAAGCCGCTGCGCCGGATCACCCGTCCGCGACAGATCATGCCCTGCATTGGGGTATCGCACGTATTCCACAGGCTTCTCCAGAACCTTGAGCGCCTTGTAGAGCATTTCCGATTGCGACACGCCTGTTCGCAAGTCCTCACTCGCGTGCATGATCAGCAGCGGCGTCCTGATCCGATTCACGTATGTGAACGGGCTCTCCCGCCGAATCACAGGTCGGATGTTCGCGTCCCACGGGTAGCCGCCCATCTCCCACGGCACGAGCCGCCAGGCATTGCCCTCACCGAAGAACGTCGCCAGTTCATAGACGCCACGCTGCGCGACCGCCGCCTTGAAGCGGTGATCCTGTGCGACAATCCATGCAGTGAGATACCCCGCATAACTTCCCCCCGTCACAAACAGCCGTTCGCGATCAACCCATTCGTTGAGTTGCGCAGCATCGACTGCCGCCAGCACATCGCCAGCCGGCCCGGTGCCCCAGTCCTGAAAGTTGGCGCGCTGGAAGTCGTATCCGTACCCGCCCGAGCCCCGCGGATTGGCATACACCACCCCATACCCCCAACTGCACAGCAGTTGGAACTCATGCCACATCGATGCTTCGCCCGGCCCCCACATCGCGCTCGGTCCGCCGTGAATCTCCAGCACCAGCGGATACGTGCGCCCGGCGAGGGCATTGGTCGGCTGCATGATCCAGTACTGCACCATGGTGCCATCCGGCCGCTCAAGCTCATGCTCAGTCGGGATCGACAGTTGCTTCTCCGCGACCCATGTGTTGAGATCAACCAGCACGCGATCGCCGCGCGAATCACGGACACGAACAACGCACGGATTGGTGATGCTGTTCTGCGCATAGACAATGCTCGCGCCTCCCGCATCGAACGCGCGCACGCCGATCGGCAACCCATCTGCCCGCTCGACAATCGTGACTGGCTCAGCAAGCGCGGGCGATGCGCTCAGCAGTCGTGTGCCGCCTCGCATGTTGCTTGTGAACAGCACACTCGTCTGCGACGGGTGCCACATGAATGATCCTGCCGAACCCTTCAGACGTTGCTCATCGGTCAGCCAGGCGATGTCCGGCTGGCCGGGCTGATCGAGCGTTGCGATGCCGATTCGACGCGGCCGGTAGGCCGGTTCATCCAGTTGCGAGCCGGCGAAGGCAACTGCACTCCCGTCACGTGTCGGGGTCGGACGCGAAAACGCCCACCCGGGCATCGAAAGCAGAACACGATCATCCGTGCCATCTGCATCAATCCGCCAGATGTCACGCTGTCGCACCCGATCAGGATGCGCTCCCGTCGGCGTCGTGCGGCTGTACACGATCACATCGTTGGAAAGAAACGCAGGCGACCCGTAACTGTGGAATGACTCGGTGATCTGCTGCACCTTCGGTTGAGCGACGTCGCTTACATCGACCATGACAAGCTGAGAGAATCGGTCAGGCCTGCGAAGCGATCGTTCGCCCTGGAAGTCAAGGCGATTGACGATCACCGGATCGCGCTCGTCTGCATTGCGAGCGAGCCACGCGCGGATCTGTTCGATCGAGCCGGCAGGATCAGGCTCGACACCGGTATCAGTGTTTTCAGTCTCGTCGGACCCATTCCGGCTTCCTGCGCCGGGCGCATCATTCCAGTCACGCTGCGGTCGCTCCAGCGGCCACGACGGGTTGCCCGCGAGGTCGCTCATCGGCACACTCGTGCTCGTGAGCATGCGTTTGCCATCGGGTGCCCATCGCGGCGACGATGCACCATGCTCGAGTTCCGTCACCTGCCGTGCTTCCCCGCCATCCACTGGCAGAAGCCATACCTGCGAGCCGCCGCCCGCTTCATCATCGGCCGTGAGACTGGACCGCTCGCCCGCGCGAACAAACGCAATCCATCGGCCGTTCGGCGACAAGGTCGGGCTGTGATCATTGCGCGCACCGAATGTCACCTGCTGAACACGGTCGTCGATCAGATCTGCGAAGAACAGGTGCGATCGATACGCATATCGCTCGTCGTCGTCGGATGCTTCAATCGACCGCACGGCGAACACAGCAACGCGGCCGTCAGCCGAAACATCAATCGACGACACACTGCGAATCCTGAGCAGATCCGTCGTCACAATCGGCTGCGTGGGCTGCTGCTCTCCCTGACGGGCATGCACGGCCGATGGCAGAACTGCAGCACCGGCAAGCAGTGTGATCAGAGATACGTGGATACGAAGTCGGAAGCGCGTCAAGTTGTACATCATCATGCGTGCATGATACCTGAGTCAGCCGCGCACAAAGAAGCCCCGGACAGAGAGGCCGGGGCAAAGCGTTGGATCGACATCGCAGGAGTCAACCGGCGGTTCGCATCACAGCAACTCGTCGAGTGCCGCGGCGAACTGGTCTTTGCCGGTCAGACCGACAAACTTCTTCTGCAACTCGCCGCCCTTGAACAGCATGACAGTCGGAATCGAGCTGATGCCGAACTGCACCGACACCTCGCGGTTCGAGTCCGTGTCAACCTTGCCCACTTTCACGCGGCCGTCGTAATCAGACGCCAGTTCATCAATGGTTGGCGAGAGCATCTTGCACGGCTGGCACCACTCGGCCCAGAAATCCACGAGAACGGGCTGGTCGGACTCCAGCACCTCGGACTGAAAGTTGCTGTCGGTGAACTCAAGGACGACTTCGCTGGCCATGTTCAAACTCTCCAGGGAACTTATTGCTGAACAAATCGACGGCAAATGGTAGGCCGGCACGCGAGGCCATTCATCCGAAAGCCGGCCATCCACCAAAAGAGATCAACCGGTTGCCGGGCCGTGACTATTCCTGACTGGCCCCGCTGACCGCCTCCACCGCAGCCAATGCCTGTCGATGTTCCGCCACATCGTGCACTCGAAACAGCCGCACGCCGCGCTCGTACATCATCACTGCGATGGCGAGCGAACCGGGCACCCGCCGATCGGGCTGCGCCTCACCGGAGACCGCCCCGATGAAACTTTTGCGGCTCGCGGCACACAGCACGGGGAATCCGGCCTCCATCAGTTGCCTCGCGCCCGCGATCAACTCGTAGTTCTGCTCGACCGATTTGCCGAACCCGAGCCCCGGGTCAATCACAATCTGCCCCTGCGACACGCCCGCAGCATTGGCTCGCTCCACGCGCTGCAGAAGCCAGTCGCGCACTTCAACCACGACATTCGCGAACCTCGGCGGTCGGTCGTACTTATCGCTGAACGAATCCTTGTCTGGCGGGAGGCGGCGATGCATCAACACCAGCCCGCAGCCACGTTCAGCAGCCAGCGCGAACATGTCATCGGATTCATCACCTGCCGCGACGTCGTTGATGATGTTCGCGCCCGCATCGAGCGCTGCTCGGGCAACCTCACTGCGCGTCGTATCGATCGAAATCAGGACATCGCTGCGCTCGCGAACAGCAGTGATCACAGGAATGACACGCGCGATCTGTTCATCGGTTGCTATGCGGGCAGCACCAGGCCTGGTCGATTCACCACCCACATCAATGATCGACGCGCCTTCATCGGCCATATGCAGCGCGCGGGCAGTCGCGACCTGCATGTCTGCAAACCTGCCGCCATCGGAAAAACTGTCAGGCGTGACGTTCAGCACGCCCATGAGTTGGAATCGATCGAGTGGAAGTTCACGATCACATGACACGCGGATCGCGGAAGACGCGCTGCGGTGCTGCTTTGCTTCGATGGTGGCGTGCGCGGTCATTCATCGTCTCCTGCCGGCGCCGGCTGCGCATCGCGATGCTGTTGCTCCCGGCGGATTGCTTCGAGCACAGCATCGGCTGCGAGCGTCAACACCTGCGCGGGCAGAATCGTTGTAACCCCGAGCACATCGATCGTGTTGCCGCTGCCCCCGCCAACACGATCAGCAACATCGACTGCCATGCCAATCGGCGGGAGCGTGCCCGCCGGCTGCGGAAGGTCGATGGGACCGATGAACGGCAGCTGCGCGATCGCAGCCTGTGTGATGGCAAGATTCTCCGCGACCGGCAGGAACACCAGTGCGGCTGGCCTTTGCGGAAGCCATGCGAGCATCGCCTGCACGATCGCGTTGCTGCTGAGTTGCGACTGCCCCCGGCCACGCGAGGCTTCCGATCGCCCAAGCGTGATTGTCAGCGCATCATCACGGAGCAGCAGATGACCGCGCCAGCCGAACGGCCCGATCAACAGCGACTTGAGCGGTGCGTGCATCGGCTCTGTCGCAGGCGGCTTCCAGTCAACACTCACGACGTCAACAATCTCACCTGTCGCGAGGGTTGTGTTCTTCTCAATCGATACAGTCACATCTGCATCGCGCGTCGCGAGCGCTTCGAGCCACGTGATGAACTCGAATCGCAGCGCGCGTGTGTCCTCGCCTCGCAGCACGATGGCCGAATCACTGAGCAGCCCGCCCCTGAAAGCATCAGCCGGCATGCCTTGCTTTTGCGCGACGAGCACCTGCGCAGAATCGATCAGATCCACCCAGTGTGGAGGCCGACCCCCGCTGAGTTGCCGAGCTGTGACGTCAACCATCGCGCGCGTGGCAGGCCGACGAAGATCAACAGCCGCCGCAACATAATGCGGACGATCGGCCATGCCAGCAAGCAAGCCACCTGCAAGCGATCGAGACTGCCCCGCTTCGATGCCGCCTGCATCAAACGTCACCATTTCGCGGATGATCAACGCAAGCGGATCAAAGTCGAACACTGCCGTCAACAACCCGCGATGACCGGATGGCACCGACGCATCAAGCATCGCCATCGCCCACCGGTGGTCGTCTCGGCCGAAATCGCCGGGCAGCATGTCGGCAATGAACTGTGCGAGTCGATCCGTCGCGCGGCGATTGGCGACAAAAACCACCTCGCCTTGTCGCAGACGCTTGTGGCCCTCATCGCCAAGCGCCCGGATCCACTGTTCATTCGCGCCGCCGGGTTTGTAATCAACGACACGTTGCTTGTCCACACCGAGCAGGACGTATTGCCGCACATCGCGTGCGTGGAATGTGAATCCACTGGAATGCACAAGCGCATCGGGCGTTTCGCCGGGTTCGAAGTTCGCATCACGAAACGTTGCGTGATCGCGCACCGGAATCACGAAAACTGTGTGCGCGAGCAACTGTGCAGGCGTGCTGATCGCGTCGCCATCGAGTGAAACAACTGCTGCTGCTCCCCGAAACTCGTCAACGCTCGTCGTGATATCGACAACCGACTGCAACTGGTCAAGCGGCCGTGAGCCAAGCATCAGTTGCGCGCGATCCATGCCTTGCATGAGTTGTGTGAACTGTTCACTGGAGCGTTTCAGGTGCGTCGTCAGCAGCACCGCATCTGCGGACGCATCAAGCATCGACGCGATCTCGTCCAGTGGATCGCTCGACGGACTCGCAGCAACCGGGCGCGCAGCCACCGCCACCATGACGAACACCGTGGCAGCAATCAAGGTAAATCGCGACATCGAGCAATCGTAGCGCACCCACGATCGCACGTTCGATCGCGATTCACGGCCCGTCCGTCGCTATCCTGCCAGTGATGTGGACTGCGCTGGGCATCCTGACTGTGGCAGCGGCGGCTGCGTTGATGGCGCGGCTGATGCGGGCGACGGGCCTGCCGGGCGGCGCGGTCATTGGCGGGATGATCGTCGGCCTTGTGCTCGGCCCGAGTATCTTCGGGCGAGTCGCGCCAGATCAGTTCGCGGAAATCTTCGAAGGCGGCACTGGCGAGGCGCATGAACAACTCAACGCTTTGCTCGCATTGCGAGAGCAGGCGGCCGTCGATCCCGTCATCACGGCACCTTCGCTGGAGCAGCTCGCGGCTGCGCAGGACGCGTGGGATCAACAGCGCTGGAACCATCAACTCCCGGTGCGCATCAGCGTTGCAATCTTTGTGTGCGTGATGCTGCTTGCCGGAACGCCGGGCCGGTTATCGCAGGCACGGACACGAGTCGACCCCGGCTGGCTGGCACCCATATCGATCGGCCTTTGGGCGGCGCTGCTGCCCGGCGGCCTCGCGTTCATTGCGCTTCGGGCCGCGCTTGACTTCTCGCTGACCGCATCGCTCCTCGCCGCGAGCGCTTTGGCAATCGGTCCGTGGGCAATGAGCGTTGTTGATCACACAACAGCCGACCGGGCAGAGTTCGGCGGCGCGCTGCTGTTGAGGCGTTCTGCGATCGTCGCCAGTACAGCTGCGTTGGGCACCATCGCCTACGCGACACACGCTGCAAATCAGCTGTCGATGCTTGCGTGGTTCAGCCCGGTGTCGCTTGTGATCATTCTCGCTGCGGGAATCAGCAGCACACGGCGAATCGGCATCGACATCACGCGACAACTTCTGATGCCCATCCTCACCGCCATCGCGCTGCTGCGCGTCGACTTGCTGGAAGCGTTCGCGTTCTGGCCTGTCCTGCTCGTTTTGCTGTTGTCAGGCGATGGACGCTGGACCGGCGCATTCCTCGGCGCGATGCTCCCGGGCGGCCGACGCGGACTGCGTACCATGCGGCTGGTGATGCCGGCCATGGCCGCAGGGCCGACCCAACTTGCGGTGGCTGCCATCGCCACAGTGGCTTGGATGATCCCACAGGATCTCACGCTCGCACTACTGCTTGGCGTCCTTGCGATTGAAGCGTCGGCGCCGGTGCGTGAAGCAACGGTCGATCGACTGCTTGAGGTCGAGGATGAACTCCAACAGAGTTGACTCTGAACGCGACGGCGATAATCTCCCCGCGATACTCACCGTGGGAGACTCACCGCGACTCACCAAAGGGAAATACGCATGAAACTGCCATTTGCACTGATCACCACCGTCCTGTTCATCTCGATGACATTGGCCTCCACAGGTTGCTCGACTGCGCCCAAGTCCGAAGCGAGCAAAGCCGAACTGCATGACAAGACCGAAAATACGATCGCCCGCTTCAAGTCGGCCGATCCGTCGATGGAAGAGTTCTTTGACACGTCCGTCGGGTATGCAGTGTTTCCATCGGTCGGGAAGGGCGCAGTCGGAGTCGGCGGCGCGTACGGCAAGGGTGAGTTGTACGAGAACGGGGTGATGATCGGATACTGCGACCTCAGCCAGGGAAGCATCGGCTTTCAACTCGGCGGGCAGGTCTACAGCGAGATCATCTTCTTTCAGACGAACGACGCGCTCAGTGATTTCAAGAATGGCAACCTCGAGTTCGCAGCACAGGCATCCGCAGTCGCTGCCACTGCAGGCGCTTCAGCAGACGCCAGCTACGAAGGCGGCGTGGCTGTTTTCACGATGGCAAAGGGCGGCCTGATGTACGAAGCATCCATCGGCGGTCAGAAGTTCAGTTACCAGCCGAAGTGACAGCAACTACCGACATGACCCACTCAGCCAGCAAGCCCGGCGATTGCAGCCGGGCTTTTCTTCTGCTCACTGCCGGGTGAAATCACGGACCATTCATTGCTGCGCGAAGCGTCACTGTTTGCGGTGGCAGGCAACCCATCATATCACAGGCCTGAAAGCCGATGTCAACGATCACCTCATCACCAGCATTCGCCTCGTCGATCAGGAGGCCGTGCGTGAACACGACGGTTCCAGCATATTCCAACAAATCAGGTGCTGTCATTGACGAGTGAGGCTCAGGCATGGCCCATTCGCCGACCGGCGCAGCGCCCACAGGAACGTCCATCCTCAGCGAGGTCTGCGCAAATGGCTGGCTCGGCGGAACATGCGCGTAAATGTGCCAGCCAGCCATGATTCTCGCCTTGACAATCAGCGTGGCGTTCGCGCCGGAGTCTGTCCCATGGGGAACAACGATCGCCGCCAGCCGCACCGGGGCAGCGTACGTTGGCGTTGCAACCTGCAAGCGTGTGACCGCTTCTTCAAGAAATGCCGCATCTGTTTCTGATGCAGTCACATGCGAACCTGTTGTCCCACAACCTGCGAGCGAGACGACTGCGCACATCAGAACAGCAGCGATGGTGCGACGGCCTTGCATACACATCTGCAAACTCACTCGACAGTCACGCTCTTGGCGAGGTTGCGCGGCTTGTCAACATCCTTGCCACGCAACACTGCAGCGTGATACGCAACCATCTGCAGCGGCACAACAGTCAGCATCGGCTGGAGCGGCTCGGGCACATCGGGCACATGGAACACCTGCTCGCAGTGCCTGCCGATCTCACGATCGCCCTCAGTCGCGACTGCAATCACCGCGCCGCCACGACTGCGGACTTCCTCGATGTTCGAAAGTACTTTGTCGTACTGACTGTTGCGTGTGGCGACGACCACGACGGGCATGCCTTCGTCGATGAGTGCGATCGGCCCATGTTTCATCTCCGCAGCAGGCATGCCTTCCGCGTGAATATAGCTGATCTCTTTGAGTTTCAGCGCGCCTTCGAGCGCAACCGGATAGTTGAATCCCCGCCCGAGGAACAGCCAGTTCTCACGGTCAACGTAGTGTGCCACTGCGTCTCGAATCTCATCGCTCAACTGCACGACTCGCTCAACTCGATCCGGGATTTGCTCCAGCGACTCGAGAAACCGTGATACATAATCAGTCGACAGATACCGCCGCCTGCCGATGAATGCTGCGAGCAGCGTACATACCATGACCTGTCCGAGAAATGCTTTCGTCGAAGCGACGCCAATCTCCGGCCCGACGCGCAGATAAACACCCGCATCGGTCTCGCGTGCGATGGTTGATCCCACCACGTTCACAGCGCCCAGTGTCAGCGCGCCGCGCTGCTTCGCTTCCTGAATCGCCGCGAGTGTGTCTGCTGTCTCGCCTGACTGACTGATCGCGATGACGACGGTGCCCTCTTCCACGATCGGGTTGCGATAACGGAACTCGCTTGCAAAGTCGACCTCGGTGGGAATCTTGGCAAGCTCCTCCATCAGGTATTCGCCGATCATCGCGCTGTGCAGCGCAGTCCCCTGTCCGACCAGCACGATGCGCTTTGCCTTGACCAACTCGCGCGCGAACTCTGCGACGCCTCCAAGCACAACCTGACCGCCTCGCGAATCAACACGACCCTTGAGCGTTTGCCGCAATGCTGCGGGCTGCTCGTGGATCTCCTTGAACATGTAGTGCTCGAACTTGCCAAGGTCGATCTGGTGCAGGTCGAACTCCAACTCGCGCACCTGAGGCGTGATGGGAACATTGTCGATTGTCGTCGTGGAGAACGACTCACGCGTAAGTTTCGCGACCGTGTAGTCATCGAGCGTAAATGCCTGCGTCGTGTGCGCGACGATCGCTGCTGAGTCTGATGCAACGATGTACTCATCCTTGCCGACCCCGACCATGAGCGGCGAACCCTTGCGACCCGCAACCAGCACGTTGGGCTCGTTCTCGCAGACGACCGCAATGGCGTACGCGCCGGTAACTTCTCGCAATGCCGCCTGCACCGCTGTTTCGAGATCGCCATCGTAGAGTTCGCTGATCAGGTGCGTGAGCACCTCGGTGTCTGTATCCGATGTGAAGTTGTGGCCTTTCTCTTCAAGGTACTGCTTGAGCACCGCGTAGTTCTCGATGATGCCGTTGTGAATCAGTGCGATGCCGTGCTTGCCGCCATCGAGCTGCGGATGGGCGTTCTTGTCATTCGGCTCACCATGTGTCGCCCAGCGTGTGTGCGCGATGCCGAGCGTGCCATCGAAATCAGGCAAGTCTGCGAGCTTCTCTTCGAGCACGCGCACACGCCCTGCGGACTTTGCTACATGCAGCCCGCCGTTGACGACCGCCAGCCCTGCCGAGTCGTACCCGCGATACTCGAGCCGCTTGAGGCCTTCGAGCAGCAGCGACCGCGCGGGCTTGTGACCGATATATGCGACGATTCCACACATGAGCGATTCTCTCCGGGGACGCAGGCGTTCGTTCCACAGACATTCTTACGCGCTTCGCCCTTTCGAGGATCGGCATTCAATCCCGATCTCTGGCGGAAAACCAGTTGCAACGCCCGTGAGGTCCTTGAAAATCGCCCGACATCGGGCTGTATGATGATACCTCGATTCGACAGGGAGGCATGATGGCACTGTACGAGTTCACGAATGATGCGCTGGTTGAGATTGAGGCAACCTCGTTCCGCAGCGAGCAGGTGACAGAACGGGGCGATCTGCAGCGCATCTTGCGCGATCACTTTGACAAAATCGACGAGAGCATCCTCATCATCTCGGAGGAGTTCAGCGACTGGCAGGATTCAGCTCGCCGCATCGATCTGCTGGGCGTGGATACGGACGGCCGACTGACCGTCATCGAACTTAAGAGGGGCAAGCAAGGCGGGCACTCCGACCTTCAGGCGATTCGCTACGCGGCCATGGTGTCAGGGATGACGTTTGAAGATGCGGTCGACGTGTATCGCCGGTATCTGGATCACCGCGGTAAACCCTCAGTTGATGCCGAAGCCCAGTTGCTCGCGCATCTCGGCGATGACCCGGAGAACTTCGCTGCACAAGTTGCGATCGTCCTCATTGCAGCAGACTTTCAGGATCGCGAACTCACGAGCGCCGTTCTCTGGCTCAATGAGCATGATCTTGACATCCGGTGCATTCGTCTGAATCCGTACACACTCGATGGCCGTCTGATCCTCGATGTGCGGCAGATCATTCCAGTTCCGGAAGCATCAGCGTATATCGTCCAACGGAAGGAAAAGGCCGCCGAAGAACGACGCATCTCACGTGGCAAACAATCGTGGACGGGGTTCTACTTTGTGAACGTCGGCATGAATTCACCTGATGATCCCCCATCGACCGGACGACACTGGGAGAACTGTCGCAAGTATGGCTTCGTTGCCGCGGGTGGTGGAGAGAAATGGTCGCGCAGATTGAAAAAACTCAATGCCGGTGACCGTGTGTTCGCCTATGTCAGCAGAGCCGGTTACGTCGGCGCTGGCACCATCACGCGCAAGGCCATACCGGTCCACGAGTTCATGCTTGAGACTGGTCGATCGCTGCGTGATGAACTCAACGCTTGGCCGAAACAACTCGAGTGCGCCCAGATGAAGCAGGATTACGCAGTGGGTGTCAACTGGCACGATACAGTTGACATCAAGAACGCTTACTTCCAATCGGGTCTGAGCGCGTTGCCCCACAACGTGTATCGGCTGAACGACCAGGCGACGGTTGACTTCATCTGTGCGCACTTTGATGTTCCAGACGCATCCAAGGAGTAATTGGCCGTCTGTGCCAACACCAGCAGGTCACCCGTGCGCTAACATCGTCGCATGACGAGCGACCTTTGGGCAGAGCAGCGAGCGCAGAAGCGGCGATCCGTCGAACCGCTGGCGGTACGCATGCGGCCTCGCTCACTCTATGAGTTCGCAGGGCAGTCACACATCGTCGGCGAGGGCACGCTGCTGCGTCGCATGCTCGCCGCCGACGCTCTCACAAGTGTGATTTTCTGGGGGCCGCCCGGCGTCGGCAAGACGACTCTTGCGGAGATCATCGCCAATCGCACCGGCCGGAACTTCGTGCGTGCCCATGCAGCATCCGTCGGCGTGAAGGACATTCGAGGTGTAATCGACGATGCGCGCCAACGCCTGGAACTCAGCGAACAGCGAACCATCCTGTTTCTCGACGAAATGCACCGATTCGCACGCAATCAACAGGATGTGCTGCTTGGCGATGTCGAGAGCGGCCTGATCACACTCATCGGCGCGACAACCGAGAATCCATACTTCTCGGTCAACAGCGCGCTTGTCAGCCGATCAACACTCTTTCAGTTTGAGCCGCTCACCGAGCAAGACATTGCAGATGTGGTTCGGCAAACGATCACGGATAAGCGAGGATTCGGCTCGCGCTGCATCACCATTGATGATGACGCACTCTCACTCTGGGCCACGAAATCGGATGGTGATGTCCGGCGGGCACTGAACGCACTTGAAGTCGCTGTCCTCAGTGAGTTGTCTGCTGAGTCGCAGGAAGATCAGCCGATTCACATCGATCTGCCCATCGCGCATCAGTCGATCCAGCAGAAAGCGCTGGTCTACGACGGCACCGGCGATGAGCACTACGACGTCGTCAGCGCGTTCATCAAATCCATGCGGGGCGGCGATCCGGACGCGGCAGTCTACTGGCTCGCGCGCATGCTGGAAGCAGGTGAAGATCCGCGGTTCATAGCGAGGCGGATCGCGATTCTCGCGAGTGAAGACATCGGCAACGCCGACCCGCATGCGCTGAACATTGCCGCCTCTGCGTACACGATCACGGAACGCATCGGCATGCCCGAATGCCAGCTCACCCTCTCGCAGGCGGCGGTCTACATGGCCTGCGCACCGAAGTCCAACGCATCGGCGCAGGCGATCTGGGCAGCATCCAGGGATGTACGCGAAGGTCGCACGATTCCAGTGCCGAAACATCTGCGCGACAGCCACTATGCCGGTGCGAAATCGCTCGGGCATGGCGAAACTTACGTATCTCCGCACACATCTGCCTCTGGTTCGGCCGATCAGGAGTATCTGGGCGTCGATCGCGCGTATTACCAGCCGACCGGTCGTGGGCTGGAAGCGGAGATCAGCAAGCGTCTGGAAGAGCTGCGCGCCAGACCTCGCGCATCGGAGCTTGCGGACCATGACCAGCCCGATCAACGAGTCCAAGAGAACGCTTCGCGGCGAGATGCGCCAAGTGCTCGCTGCGATCACCCCTGAAGATCGTCATGAGCAGTCCATCCAGGCGTGCCGCCGTCTCGTCTCATTGCCAGACGTCCAGCGCAGCTCGATTGTCATGCTGTACATGCCGCTGCCGAGCGAAGTGGACCTGACAACCGCCGCTGTCCGCTGCTTTCAGATGGGCCAGACCGTATGCGTGCCCACTGTGGACTGGAATCGACAGGAGATGACTGCAACCGAAGTCACGTCATTCGACGATGAGGGGATTCATGTGGATGAACGAGGCCTGCGGACACCGACAGCCGGCCGGCCCATCCCGGGCGAATCAATCGATGTCGTCGTCGTTCCGGGCCTCGCGTTTGATGCAGAGGGTTGGCGCCTCGGCCGAGGTGGCGGCTACTACGACAAGTTCCTCGGACGCATCGGCAAGCGGACACGTCTGATCGGCCTGGGATTCGATGAGCAGATTGTCGAGCACGTTCCGCACGATTCGCATGACATCCGCATGCAGGCCGTCATCACCGATCGACGGACCACGCCGACCCGCTCGGGCCTCGGCAGTCGCCGCTGATTGGCATCGACCTCTGATCACGGCCTCGGTGCATGGCGTGTCAACTGCCCGTTCACCAGCGCCCGCGGCGGTCTCGTGCGTAAGATTGGACGAACCGCACGGAGGTGGTCGTATGACAGTTGGTGGCCACGCGGCCGCACCACCGCTCAGAGACGGAAATGGAGTTCCGCAATGCTTCCCAGTCAGTCGAACCGGCCAGTTGGTTTTCGCAGCAACGCCAGCAGACGACGGGGTCGCGGCCGGCCGATCGGCCGGATCGTCGTTGTCATCGGGCTGCTCGTCGCCGGCTGGTTTGCTGTACAGGCCATCTTGCCAGCCGGGGAAACCAACGCAGACACCGATGCAGCCGGCGATGATCGCATCGCGCTTGAAGACCGCCAATCGCCAACAGGCGAAACAGCGTTGTCGCAGGGCTCGACACCTGATCGCGACGTCGCGGATCAGTCTCGCAACGCGCGCGCCTCAGCCACCGAGGCACTTGCGACGAACGAAAAGTCCGCCCCCACTATCACCGTGCCACAGAACTTCGAGGATCGTGACCAGTCCAGCAACGTCGCGCAGCCCGAGTTGATCATGGGGGCTGCCAATCCGGATGCGCCCGAGCCGGGAACGGCCGCGACAGACACGCCGACGCCAACCGATGAGCCCGAATACATCGCGCCGCCAGACCCGGTTCGCACAGCTGAGCGCGTGCAGAAAGGCATTGATCTGATCAAGGCCAATCGGCTCGTCGATGCTCGCCTGCTGTTAAGCCGCGCGCTCGCATCAGGTTCCCTCAGCCGCTCGGATGCTCAGTACGTTCGCAAGACGCTCACCGAACTCAACGACCGCCTGATCTTCAGCCCGGAGATTGCTCGCGATGATGAGTACGCCGTCTCGTACACGATTGCGGGCGGCGATTCACTGGAGCGTATTGTCAATCGCATGGCTCTGCAGGTGGACTGGCGCTTTGTTCAACGCATCAATCGCATTGAGAACCCTCGCAACATCCGGCAGGGCGATCGTCTCAAACTCGTCACAGGGCCGTTCCATGCGGTCGTTGACAAGAGCGACTACACGCTTGATCTGTACCTCGGCGAAGGTGATGCTCAGGTGTACGTGCGAACCTTCCCGGTCGGGCTTGGTAAGCTCAACTCAACCCCCGTCGGCCTGTTTCGCATTCGCCCGCGATCAAAACTGGTCAACCCGGCTTGGACGAACCCGCGCACGCGTGAGCCGTTCGCAGCGGATGATCCGAACAATCCCATCGGCGAGCACTGGCTCGGCCTCGAAGGCATCAGCGAGGCGGTGCGGAACGTGAGCACCTACGGTATCCATGGCACGATCGAGCCGGATTCCATCGGGCAACAGGCCTCAATGGGCTGCGTCCGTATGCACGCCGACGATGTGGCCATCATCTACGAAGTGCTCACCGAAGGCGCGAGTACGGTACGGATTCAGGATTGATCCGATCGCCAGGTCACGCGTTCCGTTTTTTCAATCGTGCGTTGACCACGACTCGCGCGCCGTCGAACGGCGCGAACTCAGAAGATGAACTGAATCTGTGACCGGATCACAACCTGGCTGCGCTGGTCACTCGCCTCCGGACGCCAGCCGGCAAGATCGCTTGCCCAGACATCTTCAAGCTGCGAAATTGCAATTCCGAGGTCCGTGGTCCACTTGAGGTCATGCCCCTCGAAGTAGTAGTTGAATCCAAGCGTCACAAGATGCAGGTCTGAGCGCAGGCGGATGTCTTTCCAGTCAAAGTTGCCGTACTCATAGCGGCCGAAAACCTCGAACTTCGGCGTGAGATACACGGCACCCTGCAGCACGACGCCGGTGGTGTTCATCGCATCCACAGCAGGTCCGGCAACATCAAAGTAGTGGTGCGTCACCGAGCCGAAGAGGCTTGCGCCGCC
>CAZVXI010000005.1:0-40518 GCA_964631295.1 uncultured Isosphaeraceae bacterium | reverse complement strand
CTCACACTCTGAAGATCGCGCCCATCTTCTTGCCCATCATGACTGATGCGCCCACGAGTGTGATGGCGAGCAAAGCCATGCCGCAGACGCCCATGGCGGATGCGATGTGCTGGACAGCGGCTGGCGATCAGTCGGGTGAGTCGATCTGGAAGAGGGCGGCTTCGTTGCTGGGTGCATCGTCGGTGTTGGCTGCTTCGGCGAGGGGGGTGAGTGTGATGTTCAGTTTGAGATGATCGACTGCATCCTGCGTCAGCCGGCGGCCCTGGCGGGTGCGGGCGACGAAGCCGAGTTGCAGCAGGTAGGGTTCGACGACATCTTCCAGCGTGCCGGTGTCTTCGCTGAGTGTTGCTGCGATGGTTTCAATGCCGACCGGGCCGCCTTTGTAGGTGCGGCCGATGGTGGTGAGATATTTGCGATCGAGCGAATCGAGGCCGAGCTGATCGATGCCTTCGAGTTCGAGCGCATCGGCGACGACCTGTTCATCAATGCGCCCGGCAGCACGGACTTGCGAGAAATCACGGACTCTGCGCAGCAGCCGCAACGTCACGCGTGGCGTGCCACGGCTGCGCAGTGCGATGGCGCGCAGGGAAGCATCATCAATCTCGCTGATGGCGAGCAGGCCCGCAGCTCTGCGGAGGATGGTGATGAGATCATCCTGCTCATAGAAAGCGAGATGATCGACAATGCCAAAGCGGCTGCGCAGCGCGCCGGTGAGCAGGCCGGCGCGGGTGGTGGCACCAATCAGCGTGAACGGGTTGAGTTTGTAGGTGATGACTTTGGCGTGCAGGCCGCCATCGAGTGTGAAGTCGATTTTGAAGTCTTCCATTGCGGGGTAGATGTATTCTTCGACTGCGGCAGGGAGACGGTGGATCTCGTCTATGAACAGCACATCGCCGGGCTGCATCTTTGTGAGGGTGCCGACGAGATCGCCGCCCTTGGTGAGTGCGGGGCCGCTGGAGACGTAGAGCTGGGTGCCCATTTCTTCGGCGATGACATGTGCGAGGGTCGTCTTGCCCAGGCCGGGCGGGCCATGCAGGAGGACATGCTCCATGGGTTCTGTGCGTTCCCGAGCAGCTTCGAGGGCGATGGACAGCCGCTCGACCAGGCCGCGCTGGCCGATGTATTCGCCGAGCCGTTGCGGGCGGATGTTGATCGCAGCGGCGGGATCATCGACCGCCTGGGCAGTGGGGGAGATGAGACGCTCTCGAGCCATGACAGCATGCTAGCGGGATTGTTCGCGAAGCGTGATGAAGCGTTGAAATCAGACAATCGTGTGATGGTCGGAGCCGCTCGGGCTACGCTTGAGGCATGAACTGGCCAACGCCAAAGGGGCGAATCGTGATTGCCGGAGGCAGCGGGTTTCTCGGAACTGCCCTCGCGCGGCATCTGCATGAACTCGGCTGCGAGGTCGTCGTGCTTTCGCGCAGCCCTGGCAGAGATGATGTGCCATGGCGGGTTGAACGGTGGGATGCGCGGACGCTCGGGCCGTGGGTTGATGCACTTGATGGCGCTGCGGCGGTTGTGAACATCGTCGGGCGAACGGTTGACTGCATCAAGACGCCGGATCATTGCGATGAGATTCTGCGTTCGCGCGTGGAGGCGACGCTCGTGCTTGGCGAAGCGGTGCGTGAGCTTGATCACCTGCCGCCTGCGTGGGTGCAGATGAGTACTGCCCACATCTACGGCGATCCGCCGGAGGTTGTGTGCGATGAGCGTGCGCCATTCGGCTACGGGCTCGCGCCGACTGTTGGCAGGGCGTGGGAGCAGGCATTCCATGAAGCAAAGCCGGACGCGATGCGTGGTGTGGTACTGCGCACCAGTTTCGTCCTCGGCCGCGAAGGTGGCGCGATGAAGAAGATGTCGCTGCTCACACGGCTCGGGCTGGGCGGAAAGATCGGCAGCGGCCGGCAAGGCATGAGCTGGATTCACCTGCGTGACATGAACCGCCTGTTCGAGCGTGCGATTGCTGATGGATCGATGGAAGGTGTGTACATCGCAAGCGCGCCGAACCCGGTTTCGCAGCGCGAGTTCATGGCGGCGCTTCGTCGGGCGGTTGGCATGCCGATCGGCTTGCCAGCGTTCGGGTGGATGGTGCGGATTGGCGCGCCGCTGTTTCTGCGGACCGATCCGGAGCTTGCGCTCTTTGGCCGGTACGTTGTGCCGAAGCGGCTGATGGATGAGGGGTTCGACTTCGAGTTCACTGAGATCAACGCGGCAATGAAGGAGTTGTTTGGGCGGGGCACCGGATGAGGGAGGTCGTGCTCCGCCGCAAGCGGGGCTCGATCAGACTCCTACGCGTGGCACGACTCTTTCGGCATCGCTGGCGAGTTCGAAATAGTCGCCGCCGGTGAAGCCGAACATCTTCGCGACGATGTTGCTGGGGAACATCTCACAGAGTTGTGTCATGTCGCGCACGTTGGCGTTGTAGAAGCGGCGCGAGGCAGCGATGCGATCTTCGGTGTTGGCGAGTTCTTTCTGGAGCGCCAGGAAATGCTCGTCAGCCTTGAGTTCGGGATATCGCTCGGCAACGGCGATGAGTCTGCTCACGCCGAGCATCAGTGCGGACTCATCCACAGCCTGCGAGGTTGCAGAGCCATGATTCGCCGCCGCTGTGTTGCGCAGTGCAATCACGCTCTCAAGGGTCTCGCGCTCATGCTCGGCGTATCCCTTGACCGTGTTCACAAGATTCGGGATCAGCTCATAGCGGCGTTTGAGTTCGACATCGATGTCCGACCAACTCTCCCTGCGATGCTGACGCAGCGATGCGAGGCGGTTGTAGTTGCCGATCAGTAAGATGAACGGCACGAGGATGACAACGCCAATGATGATCAGTGTGGGCAGCATGGCAGCTCTATGAGGTTTGATACGATCCGCCGCTGACGAGATCACTTTTAACATGATCAGGCCATTTGTCGAAGAATGTGGTCATCCAACCGATTGAAGAACGAAACTGACCGGGTGCCCAGCGTGTGCGGCCATCGCTGAGCAGGCATCGGCCGTGTTCGATGTCGATGCCGCCGGGCTTCGTCGCGAGGAGGAACTCCATCATGCGCGGATCAACGACTGCATACGCGAACTTGCGGTCCTGGCTCTTGACGCAGTACTTCTTGCTGAACTCTGCGGATTCGAAGTCGATGTCGTCGAAGCCGAACATGTCTGTGAGCTTGTCAAAGAAGCCCTCTGGCCGGATCAGCAGGTCTGGCGCATTGGGCCAGGGCATGTGCACAATCAGATAGCTGAACTTGTAAGTGCGCGTTCGCCGATCCTTACCGCTGCCGGATGTGATTTTGTAGACAAAATCGCCTGCTTTGGCGTGATACTGCTCACCATCAATGTTGAGTGTGCCGGTCAGCGTGTTGAATGCGCGTCGGCTGTGACCCTTGCGGAACAAATCGAAGTGGGCGTACTGCTCATCGTGGTAAGCGTCTTTCGATGGGTCAAAGCGCCAGCCAAGCTCCGCGGCGAGTGCTGCGAGCGCTTCCCGGCGCTTCTTTTCCTGGAGCCATGCCAGGTATGCAATGGCTGCACCGACGACGATGACCGCGATGATGATGAGAAATTCCATAGCTCGAAGTTCTGCGGGTGATGTGCTCCGTCTGGTCTGTGTCAGTGAATCAGTGCCCGGAGGCGGTCGACGCGATCGTGCAGTGGCGGATGCGTGCGAAACATGCTGTTGAGTTCATGGCCTTGCCCGCGCATCGCGTTCTTCATCGGGTTGACGATGTACATGTGTGCCGTCGCGCGGTTGGCTCCTTTGAGCGCCTGTTTGCACCCGCCGAGTTTCTCGAGTGCGGAGATCAGCCCCTGCGGGTAACGCGTGATTTCAACCGCGCTGGCATCGGCGAGAAACTCGCGTTGTCTGCTGACGGCGAATCGAATAACAAGCCCAAGCGCTGGGGCGATGACCGCCAGCAGGATGGCGGCCACGAGCAGTATGATCGCCAGAGGGTTGCCGCCCTTGCCACCGCCACCCCCGCGTGAGGAGCGCCGCCCGCCGCCCATCCACATGCCATACCACAGCATTCGCCGGAACGCATCCGCCGCGAAGACGATCAGGCCCACCATTGTGGCCATGAGCATCGCAAACCGAATGTCATAGTTGCGGATGTGCCCGATCTCGTGGGCCATGACACCGGCCAGTTCATCACGATTGAGTGTTGCACGCAGGCCTGCCGTGATCGCGACGACGCCATGCTCCGGATCACGCCCGGTCGCGAATGCGTTGAGCGAAGGGTCTTCGATCACATAGACCTTCGGCTTGGGAATCCCGGCGGCGATTGCAAGTTCCTCGACGACATTGAACAGCTGCGGGTCGTCCTTATGCTCGATCTCAATTGCGCCGGACATGGAGAGGATGGCATTCGCACCGGAGAAGAAACTCCATGTCGCTCCAAGCGCACCGAGGACAGCAGCAATGACCATACCGAGAATCATCGCTGGCACGAGTGCGGCTGTTTCAGCACTGCCACCCCATGCTGCGAGCGCGCCACCGAAAACGCCGCCGAGCACGATCAGCAAGAGTACCATGCAGATCATCAGCAGCGTGCTCTTGATCTTGTTCGACCGGATCAGATCGTTGTACGTCACATTGGCCGGGAGCCCGCTCGGGCGTTCGTACTCGTAGTGGATCGCGCCGGATGTCGAGCGCTGGTCTGATGATTGTGTTCGTCGCGTTGCCATGCAATCAAGTCCAGCTTAGAACTCGACCTTTGGCGCTTCCTTGTGCGACGGATCCTCGATCTCGAAGAACTCCATCGGCTGTAAGTTGAACATGCCGGCAACGATATTGTTGGGAAACACGGCGATGTACTCATTCAACTGGCCGGCATTGCGGTTGTAGTTCTGGCGTGAGAAACCGATCTTATTCTCGGTGCTGACAAGTTCTTCCTGCAACTGCATGAAGTTCTGATTTGCCTTGAGGTCCGGGTAAGCCTCAGCGACAGCCATCAGCCGGCTCAGAGCGCCTGTCAGCATGTTCTCAGCCTGGACCGTTTCCTTCAGACTGTCCGCGTCGATCGCTGTTTGTCGAGCAGAGATGACGGCATCGAGCGTCTCCTTCTCGTGCGAGGCATATCCCTTGACACTCTCGACAAGGTTCGGAATCAGGTCATAGCGGCGCTTCAATTGCACGTCGATGTCGGACCATGCGCCTTCCGCAGCGATTTGCTTGCGTTTCACTCCGTTGTAGATGCCAATCAGCCAGAGGCCGAGGACGACAAGAACAACGATGAGGATGATCGTTGGAATCATGGTTGGTCACTCCCAATGTTGCGCAGCCCAGCCACGCCGGTTGCATGAGTCTGCATCATACATGGGATCAGTGCCAACTCAATTGCCCCGTTGACATGTCGGACATCTGCCCGCATCGGACATGTTGCATCCGCCCGGATCAACGCTCGATCGCGACGATCTCGAACCGCTTCTCGCCGCGCGGCAGGTCGACGCGGACGGTTTCTCCGACACGGGCTTTCATGAGTGCCTCGCCCATTGGTGATGAACTTGTGACCTCGATGTAGTCCATGTCAAACCGCCCGCTTGCCTGGCCAACGAGCCGATAGTTGTCTTCGTCGCCGGACGTCGTGTCTCGAAGTTTTACGGTTGCACCCAGAAAGACCATGTCATCAGGAATGTCCTGCCCATCGGCGACGATCGCCACGCTCAAGCGCTCTTCAAGCTGCTTGATGCGGTTCTCGTTCATGCCTTGATCTTCGCGCGCGGCATGATACTCAGCGTTCTCCTTGAGATCGCCGAGTTCACGTGCCTTGCCGATCCGCTCGGAGAGTTCCTTGCGAAGGTTCATCCGACGTTGCAGTTCGTCGGTCAACTTCGTCTTTTCCTCACTGGTGATGTATTCCACGACAGTCGCTCCTGGCTCAATTAGCTGGCCGATGGTCCGGCGGGCAGGATAGCACACTGACCGCCCCATGCGAAGTCGTCCAGACAGAACAATCCGTACAGATCGACGGTGACATGCAGGTCCCCCTGATGGTCGCTTGCACCCGCGACACCTGTCTTCACGATAGAGGAATAGAGATGCCCCATGGCTGCGCAGTCGGTATCCGATTCTGCACCACAGAACCGCACGTATTCCGGAGCGATCGTCATGATTACCGCCAAGAACATGGAAGAACTTCAGCGCAACGTCGACGAGATGCGTGTCGCTGCCGCCAACGGCACGCTGACGAGCGGGCCAGTCGAGGTTCTGCTTGATCGCATCAACACGCTGCGTAACCGGTCGTACGATACGCCATACTTCCGAGCACTCGAAGCAATGTACGCACAGGTGGAAGCATTGCTGAGTCATTGCGCTCAGCAGGCCGGCTGACTTTCACGCACGCGACACATCCAGGGCGACAGCGATCCAGACCGCTGTGTGCAGCAGCGCGATGAGAACCGTGACAATCACAAATGCGCGTTTCCTGCGCTTGTGCCGAAACAGTTGCTGAGCAGCCAGGGCGCCGGGCCAGCCACCGCAAAGCCCAAAGAGGTGCAGCGTTGCTTCGGGTGTCCGGCGTCGATTGCGTCGCGCCGCGCGCTTGTCCAGCCCATACAAGGCGAACGTCACGATACTCATTGCGAAATACAGGATGAGTACGATGCGAAACATGATGTGCCCGTCGTGCAAGCCGTGGTCGACCTTCCCCAATAAATGGTGGGTCAGGCGCTCCGCAAGGGGAGGCGGATACGTTACACTTACTGAACCTCAATTGAAAGGCGCACCATGCGCCAAGACTCTCGCAGGTCATGACGCCTGAGAAAATGGACAATCCGACTGTTCAACACACACCGACCGAACCACCGGTGCCGTCGCCCGCGGACATCGCCCCGCTGTTTCCGCAGCTTGAGATCGTCGAGATTCTCGGTTGGGGTGGCATGGGAGTGGTTTACAAGGCGCGGCAGCGACACCTTGACCGACTCATCGCCGTCAAACTGCTGCTGCCCAAGCCCGGCCGCGACGATGCTTTCGCTGAACGTTTCGCACGTGAGGCACGGGCGCTTGCGCGGCTTCAACATCCGAACATCGTCGCCGTCTTCGATTTCGGGATGGCCGGTGACTACTCGTATCTGCTGATGGAGTTCGTCGATGGCGCGAACCTTCGGCAGATGATGGCGGATGGGCCCGTCAATCCAGCGCTCGCGCTGTCGATTGTCCCGCAAGTCTGTGATGCACTGCAGTTTGCCCATGATGAAGGTGTTTTACACCGCGATATCAAGCCTGAGAACATCCTTGTTGATCGACACGGTAGGTCCCGGATCGCTGATTTCGGGCTCGCTAAACTGACTGGCGAACGACATACCGATATTGCTCTCACCGCGCCCCAACAGGTAATGGGCACGATGCATTACATGGCACCGGAGCAAATCGAGAGTTCCTCGGCGGTCGATCACCGGGCAGACCTCTACGCCTTGGGTGTCGTCCTCTACGAACTGCTCACCGGGGAGTTGCCGATCGGGCGCTTTCCGTTGCCGTCTGAGTCGGGCCATGGCGATGCCCACATGGATGAGATCATTCTGCGCGCGCTGGAGAAGCAGCCTGATCGCCGATACCAGAGTGCCAGTGAAATCAAGACCGCGCTTGAGAGCGGCAGCCGAGCGGACGCAATGGTGAACGAAGCGGTCGGCCGGGCGATGCATATCAAGCGGAAGGTCGAAGGTGGCAGTTCCGCGTGGAGCCGCTTCGGCCAAGCCCCTCAGCAAACTGAGCCGATGCCAGTTTACGTCAACCAGCGTTTCACGGGGATCGCCTATCTGCTGTGGTTGCTGATGTTCGCAGGTGCATGTGGCATTCACCGGATGTACGCTGGCAAGTGGATCACCGGCATCGTCTGGTTTTTGACTTTCGGCCTGCTATCGATCGGCCAGTTCATTGACCTGCTGTTGATCCCCGGAATGATCAAACACGCCAATCTTGTCTCGCGATATGAGGCAGAAATCACGCACGTGCGGCGGTCGAGCGGACACGGCTGATTCGCGCACAAGGAGTTGACGACATGGGCTGCGCTGCAGGAATTCTTGCGATGTTCATGCCACGAGTAGCCATTGTTCTGGTGGTTATTTTCAGCGACTGGCTTGGTGAGGCATTTGACACAACACTCTGGCCCTTGCTTGGCTTTTTCTTCATGCCGTATACGACGCTCGCCTACGCGCTTGCGTGGCATATGCAGCCGGAAGGCAGCGTGACTGGCATCGGGTTGGTGGTCGTGGTCATTGCTGTCCTGATGGACTTGGGCGCGATCGGTGGCAGTGCACATCACACAAGAGGCCGCTCGCAATAGTCAGTGTTGAGAGACACATATGATGGATCTGCTTCCCTGTGCTTGTTGTTGTGTTCATGGTTGCCCGTGGCGAGCCTTCCACCATCGATGAGGTGAATGCGAGTAAATGCGAGATCACCTGCGACGGCCGACCGGTCGTGTTTGATGTTCACGATAACAAAAGGTATCTGTGGTCATTCAAAGTGCCGACAAACGCGACATGTCGGCACGTAAATCTCATGAAAAAGAGCCGCGAGCGAATGCCCGCGGCCCGTGCTGCTCAGAGTTGTCTTGGCGATCAATAGTCGAAGTCATCCATGTCACCGCCGCCGGCGGGGGACTTCTTCTTCTCTTTGATCTCGACGACGGCTGCATCGGTGGTCAGCAGCAGGCCGCTGATGCTCGACGCATTTTGCAGGGCAACGCGTTCGACTTTCGTCGGGACGATGACGCCCGCTTTGACGAGATCTTCGTACTCGCCGGTGAGGCCGTTGAATCCAAAGTTACCGGTGCCTTCTTCAACGCGCTGACACACAATCGATCCCTCGAATCCGCAGTTGGACGCGATTTGCTTGATCGGCGCGCTCACTGCGCGGGAGACAATGTCGACGCCGAGCTTGGCATCGCCGGTGGCCTTCTTGCGGGCTGCATCAAGTGCAGCACGAGCGCGGAGCACTGCGACACCGCCACCGGGAAGGATGCCTTCTTCGACGGCAGCGCGGCAAGCGTGCAGCGCATCTTCGACGCGGGCCTTCTTTTCCTTCATCTCGACTTCGGTCGCAGCACCGACGTTGATCTGTGCAACGCCGCCCGCAAGTTTCGCGAGACGTTCCTGCAGCTTCTCCGCATCGTAGTCGCTGGAGGTGTTCTCGATCTGTGCCTTGAGCTGCTCGATGCGGCCCTTGATGTCCTTGGCTGTGCCAGCACCTTCGACAATGGTGGTGTTGTCCTTGTCGACAGTGACCTTCTTGGCGCGGCCGAGGTTCGTGAGCGATATCGATTCCAGATCGATGCCGAGTTCTTCCATGATTGGCTCACCGCCAGTGAGGATGGCAATATCCTGCAGCATCTCTTTGCGGCGATCGCCGAAGCCCGGCGCCTTGACTGCGCAGACCTTGAGTGTACCACGCAGGCGGTTCACGACGAGCGTCGCGAGTGCTTCGCCTTCGATGTCTTCGGCGATGATCAGCAGGCTCTTGCCGCCTTCAGCAATCTTGCCGAGGATTGGCAGAAGGTCTTTTGCCGAACTGATCTTCTTCTCATGGACGAGCACGTAGCAGTCGTCGAGGACGGCCTGCATGTTGTTCACATCAGTCACGAAGTGCGGGCTGAGGTAACCCTTGTCAAACTGCATGCCCTCGACCAGTTCGACATGTGTATCAAGGGACTTGCCTTCTTCGACGGTGATCACCCCATCCTTGCCGACCTTGTCCATCGCCTCTGCGATGATATTGCCGATGGTTGAATCCTGGTTGGCAGCGCATGTACCAACCTGTGCGATTTCAGTCGAACTCTTGACCGGGTTGGACATCTTTGCGAGTTCCTTGACGATCGCGTCGGTGCCCATTTCGATGCCTTGCTTCACATGGTTTGCATTTGCGCCAGCGGTGATATTCTTCAGGCCCTCAGTAAAGATCGCCTCAGCGTAGATGGTTGCGGTCGTGGTTCCGTCGCCTGCATCCTTGCTGGACTTGCTTGCGACTTCCTTCACCATCTGCGCGCCCATGTTTTCATATGCGTCTTCGAGTTCGATTTCCTTGGCGACGGTGACTCCGTCCTTCGTGACAGTCGGTGCGCCGAAGGATTTTTCAATCACAGCCACCCGGCCAGACGGGCCCAGTGTGACTTTGACGGCCTTCGCGAGTTTCTGAATACCCCGGAGCATCCGCTCCCGGGCGTCAACGTCGTATGCAATCTGCTTTGCTGCCATTTGGGTTTTCTTCCTTGCGTTTCAGGGTCAGTGGTTCTTTGTTCTTTGAGCGCGTCAGCCGATTTGCACCCATGCAATACGCGCTGCATCGAGCAGGTACTCTCGTGTGCCATCTGTCAGCTTCACGAGGTTGTCTTCCTCGGCGGGCACGAGCAGAGCACGTTCGACGATGCATGGGGCCGCATCATCGAACTGCACGCGTACATCGCGCTGGCCGTTGAGATCACCAAGTGCAGTTCGGAGTTGTTCTGGCGTTATTGGCACGCGAGGTTCCCTGTGTCAGATGTCGGAGCGGGCCTGCCACACCGCGGAAACATGCGATGCATCGAGCCAGATGTAGTTCTGCTTCGTCGTCACCTTGATGCCATTGGCGCTGTGCAGTTCCTCGGTATCGACGACGTTGCGCACTTCCATCGGATCGGACTTGCCAACAACCACGAGATCAAGTTCCATGTCGGTTCCCTTCATCTCGTTGAGAATTCGAATGAGCGGTCCGCGTTCCATCTGTTTCCTTCTGCGTTGGGCTGAATCGGCAATGCGTGCTGTCAGTTGACAATGCCGAGAATGTCATCTTCGGTCATGATGAGATACTCATCGCCGTCGATCTTGATTTCCGTGCCCGCGTAGCTGGTGAAGAGCACCGTATCACCCTTCTTGACGGTGAACGGGAGATACTCGCCCGTATCGCGGTTGAGGACGCCATTGCCAAGTTGCATGACCTTGCCCTGCTTGGGCTTGTCTTTTGCAGATTCCGGCAGATAGATGCCGGCATCGGTCTTGGTGTCAGCGGCGGCGCGTTTGATAAGCAGTTTGTCTCCCAGTGGTTTGACCTTCATCTCTGTCGTGTCTCCTGAGCAAAAGAGTGTTCGGGGATTCATTCATGCGATGGCTGGTTGGAGGAATCCGGCCATGCGCCTTCGTAGTAACGCCTGAGAATGCGCCGCATGACTTCAAGCAGCGTATCGAGTTTCATTGGTTGATCGAGCACGGCAAATGCGCCCTGCTGGAGTGCTTCGGACAGTGATCGCTGACTCTCACGCGCTGTCGCCTGCGCAGGCCGGACGACAACCGTCGGCGGGGGCTGGTCCAGACGGCGAAGCAACTGCAAGATGCGCGGCCCACCGGGCCTTTGCGAAGGGCAATCCCGTTCAAAGGGAATCTGCAGATCGACCACCGCAATGTGAATCGGATGGTGCTGAATCAGATCTGCGGCTTCGTCGCCGGATGTCGCGTACATGCTGTGGATCCCCATCGGGTCCAGCAATCGAGGCAGTTGCCTGAGCGGGTCATCCTGCCGCCAGCCGCCATGCGAGAGAAGCAAATTGAGCCGTGCGCCGTTGGCATCTTGCGGCTCCGGCGAATCAGAATGGACATTGCGCAATGACATTCGTCTGGTTTATCACCACGCAACCTGCATGCCCCGGTAAACTCTGAGTGGCGCAACACAAATCATTGATTTATATGCACTTATGGCCGTAACTCCGAGCCGTCGATATGCGGCGTGCTGTCAGGAGTCGCGGCGGATGCCCTGATGTCTGCCATATTGGCGGCTTCTGAGTTCCCCGAACAAGTTGTCTCGGACGGCGAGCTGGCCCATACTCACCGCTCATCCAAAGCACCCAGCAGGAAGGAACAAGTTTCATATGGGCCATGTCGCAGTCTCGGAAGCACTCGCCGGCGGTTCTCACGTCGGTCAGGAGATCACCCTGAAGGGCTGGGTGCGGACACGCAGAGATTCCAAGGCGGGGCTGTCCTTCATCAACGTGAGTGATGGCTCATGCTTTGATCCAATCCAGGTGGTCGCGCCCAACTCGCTGAGCAACTACGAAGATGAAGTCGCGAAGGTGACAACCGGCTGCTCATTGATCTGCACCGGCACGCTTGTCGACAGCCAGGGCAAAGGCCAGGCTTATGAAGTGCAGGCGACTCGGGTCGAAGTCATCGGCTGGGTGGAAGACCCTGACACCTACCCTGCATCAGCCAAGCGGCACACATTCGAATACCTGCGAGAGTACGCGCATCTGCGTACACGCACGAACACGTTCGGTGCGATTGCGCGTGTGCGTCACTGTCTTGCTCAAGCCATGCATCGTTTCTTTCATGAGCGCGGCTTCCTGTGGGTTCACACGCCCATCATCACTGCGTCAGATGCGGAGGGCGCGGGTGAGATGTTCCGTGTCTCCACACTCGATCTCGTTAATTTGCCACGTGATGAGAGCGGCGGCATCGACTTCTCGCAGGATTTCTTCGATCGCGAGGCGTTCCTGACGGTATCCGGTCAACTCGCGGTGGAGTCATATTGCTGTTCACTCACCAACGTGTACACGTTTGGCCCGACGTTCCGGGCCGAGAACAGCAACACGAGCAGGCATCTTGCGGAGTTCTGGATGGTCGAGCCGGAGATCGCGTTTGCTGATCTCCACGACAACGCCGACCTTGCCGAGGATTTCCTGAAAGCGATTTTTCGCACGCTGCTTGATGAACGAAGCGATGACATGGCGTTCTTTAACCACCGCATCGACAAGGGGTGCATCGAGCGACTGGAGAAATTCATCGATTCAAGCTTCGAGCGCATGTCCTACACGGATGCTGTGGCTGCGCTGGAAAAGGCCGTTCATTCCGGGACGAAGTTCGAGTTTCCGGTGGAGTGGGGGATGGACATGCAGTCTGAGCACGAGCGATACCTGACTGAGGAGCATGTTGGACGGCCGGTCGTGGTCACCGATTACCCGAAAGAGATCAAGGCGTTCTACATGCGCCTCAATGAGGATGGCAAGACCGTCGCCGCGATGGATGTGCTTGCGCCGGGCATCGGGGAGATCATCGGCGGATCGCAACGCGAGGAGCGCCTCGAGGTGCTCGATCAGCGCCTCGATGAGACTCATCTGCCAAAGGACGCCTATTGGTGGTATCGCGATCTGCGCAAGTATGGCACTGTTCCCCACGCTGGGTTCGGGCTCGGCTTCGAGCGGACCATCATGTATGCCACTGGCATGCAGAACGTGCGTGATGTCATTCCATTCCCGCGGACGCCTGGACACGCTGAGTTTTGAAGCTGACCTCTGGTATGCTGATGCGTTGCAGCGAGATCACGATCAATAGCGGCGATCTTGACCGTATTCCAGAGTCGATTTGCAGACAGATTCGCGAGGTTCTGGCAGCCTCACATGATGATGGTGGTCCATCGGTCATGTCGCGTCACGAGTTCCGCTACACCGGCCCAGATGGCGTGGAACACATCTACGAGCGGGCTGAAGGCATGCCCCGGGACGTGGGGGCAGTGTTCGACACGATTTCGCACCGGACCAGAGCCTTTGAGGAGCCGGGTCACTAAGCCACTTGAATTGGCAACTCAGATGCAATACGGGCCTGTCCGGGTGTGTCCTACTTAAAGAATCCAACTCTCATGGAGGCTGGTCATGGAATCAAGCGTTACACCGAAAGTTGCCCGCGTTACACCGAGTTCATGGGGAACGCTCAAGCAGTGGGCAGTCGTGGCAGTTCTCACAGCCGCAGCATTCGCGGTCGGCTCCCGGATGGGCACCGACCCTGCGTCGAGTGCTGATCAGGAACAAGCGGTCAAGTCGGATGTTGCTGACAAGGAGACTGTCATCGTTCAGCAGATTGTCCCGCCGGCTATTGCCATCGAGCCGATGCAGTCGAAGAACGGTGCGCGGTGCGTTGCGATTGTCGGCGGTGCAGATGGTCGCTACTGGCTCGTCGGCGACGATGGGTTCGCGATTTGTGTGCATGATGGCAGGAACGACCTGTTTTGGTGGAGCGAGAATCTCACCGCTCAGACTATACTTCAGCCATGATCGCACGCCTCATGTCTGTGATCGTTGCGTCAGCTTTGCTTGGTGGCTGCGCGACGTCGTATTACGAAGTCACCGATCTCTCGACAGGATCGGTGTATCACACGACGAGCGCAATGGCCGAGCGATACGAGTACAGCGGCGCATTGCGGTTCATCGATGGCTCGTCAAACGCTGAAGTTACCCTCCTCAACTCGAAAGTCACGCCAATTTCGAAACAGGAGTACGAAGAAACAGTGCGGCCGGCATCACATTGACCATGCTCATGATTCACGCACTGGCCACGTTTCCTGTGCCGCCGAGGACATAGGGGGATTCAGATGGCTGAAGAGTCCTAAGCTGATGCCTGGGTTACTGCACCTGGTCGGGACCTGCGTTCGAACGGTATTCATTCGGTCAGTACCAGCAGATTTGTCGCTCGACGATGTAGCTTCAGCGTCCAAGGCAAAGAGTACGTCGCGATGCGACCACATGTATCCACTTTTGCCGAAGCACGGTACGACTGAGCACGCGCCCAACCCGTATTCGAAAGATCAGGATCGTCGCTCGCCGTCAATGGTCAACTTGACCTTCGTCTGCTTACCACTTTGGGACCGGCGCTTCGGGAGCAGTGGTCGCAGCACCCACCACGCAGCCATCGCTGCGATGACTGTCACGAGCCAGAACTGCCAGTCGCCAAAAGGCATGGCGAACTACGCTCCCAAACCGGCGAGAGAAAAGTAGGTGATGCTTGCGAGGACATATGCGAGTCCTGTCATGTAGACAAGCTGTGCTGCAGCCCACTTCCAACTGCCCGTCTCACGCTTCGTGACAGCGAGCGTCGGCAGACACTGCATTGCCAGCACGTAGTAGATAAGCAGACTCGCGCTGGTCGGCGTATCAAAGATAGGCGACCCATCGCTTCGTTTTGCCTGTTCGATTTGTCGTCGGATTGAGTCATCCTCCCCGTCCTCTTCTCCAGCAACGACAACAGCCATGGTCGAAACGAACACCTCGCGAGCGAGGAGACTGCTCAGTACGCCGATGGACAGTTGCCAGTCGTACCCGAGCGGCTTCATGACAGGCTCGATCGTCCGTCCGATCATCCCCACAAAGCTGTTGGCTTTGGCATGCCGGGCCTCGAGCACATCGGCTTCCGTCCGGAGCGATTCCGCTTCACTCGGTTGGGCAGGCGCGATCTCGGCGGCCTGCGTGCGCAGGGCAGTTGCCTCTGCCGGCGGTTCACTCCGCGGAAACTCGCCGAGCCACCACAGCACAATACAGATGCAGACGATGACGGTGCCCGCCTGCTTCAAAAAGACCATACTTCGGTCGTAGGTGGTAAACAGCGCGTTCCTCAAGGAGGGTAACTTGTACGAGGGCAACTCGAGCACCATCGGTTGCGCGGGCCCTTTGAGAATCGTGCGACGTGCAATGAGTGCAGAGATGACTGCTGCAACTGCACCAAGCATATAACACCCTGCAAAGGCAAGCCCGGCAAGCAAGGGCCGACCTGCAAAAAGAAGCCCGATCATCAGTACATACACGGGCAGCCGGGCTGAACAACTCATAAAGGGCGCGACAAAAATCGTCGCAAGGCGATCGCGATGGTTGGGAATCAGACGAGTCGACATGATCGCAGGAATCGCGCACGCGTGAGCAGAAAGCAGCGGGACAAACGACTGTCCGGGCAGGCCGAAACGTCTCAAGACCCGGTCCATCACGAATGCTGCACGTGCGAGATACCCGGTGTCTTCCAACAGTGTGAGCAGAAAAAACAGCAGGCAGATCTGCGGCAGGAATACGACTGTGCCGGCAACCCCGGCGACAACACCATCAACGAGGAAGTCGTGAACAAGCCCTGCAGGAAGTATCGCGCCGATCCATTGACCAAGGTTGGTGAACAGAACGTCAATCAGGTCCATCGGCACGCTGGCGAGCGTGAAGATCGTGTAGAACAAGCCTGTCATCACGGCGATAAACGCAACAACGCCCACGATCGGATGCGTGAAAGTTGCGTCCAGCCGGTCGGTGACGGTGTCGGATCGCTCACCGATGGCATCCACGCCACCCATGCTGTGTTCAACGACATCGTCCGCCCATTCTGCTGCGCCGAGTGCATCGGTCGGGTCGGGCAACGATGAATCCGCGATGGTCATCGAATCCAGTGATTCGACGAGTTCGTCGATGCCTGCGCCGCTGCGCGCCGAGATTGCCACGACCGGGCAGCCGATACGCGTTGCGAGATGATCCACATCAACAGTGAGCCCGCGTCGCTGCGCGATGTCTGTCATGTTCAGGGCGACGACGGCCGGGAGTCCCTGCTGAACAGCCTGACTGACGAACATCAGGTTTCGCGCGAGGTTGGTTGCATCGGCGACGACGATAACGCCATCAGGCCGCCTTGCCTCATCCAGATCGCCACGCAGATATTCCCGGCAGATGCGCGATTCAGGTCGATCGAGATTCAGGCCGTAGTTGCCCGGCAGGTCCACAAGCTCGACGGACCGATCGTTGTGCGTGAAAGACCCAAAGTGAGCTTCAACAGTACTTCCCGGAATGTTGGCCGTCTTGGCCCGAATCCCGCAGAGACGATTGAATAGGGTCGTCTTGCCCGTGTTCGGGTTCCCAACCATCGCTACGCGACGGGTGGGGATTGCAGGTTGAGAGACCGGCGTGGCTTGGGCGGTCTGCTGCTCGGACATAGTCGATCAACCGCGATTGCTCGCCGATGGCTTGATGGAGACGGAGGTGACCATGATCTTCTTCGCAACGGAAGACGACAGTCCCAGTCGGGTGGACCGAACCTCGACGATGCATGGCTCACCAACTCGGCACACTCTCAACGTACAGCGGTCAGTCAGGCCCATCGCATTAAGCAGGTCACAGTCTTCGCATTCCATATCGCGATGATTCACGACGGCTTGCGAGCCTCGACCCAGCGAACACAGGGGCACAACTGCTTCGCCCCTGAAGGCGGCCTCGGGCTGCTCGATGATTCGTTGGTTGAGAGTTGGCACGCGAACCCGTCCAATCTTGTTGAGAACTTCTCTCAACTATACGCGAAAGATTCGTCCGGTGTGCCCGTTCAGGTCCGAATTCTGGCAAAAGTCGGCAAATTTCGGTTCACTGTTGGGCACGCCCTCTGGTTCGATCGAGATGAGTCCAACGCGGCTCTCCGCGTGCGGTGTCGTGCAGGGCATCCCAGCCGCGCCTGTTATCGTTGAAATCCCCGGCAATGCCCGGTAGCTGCGTGACAAGAAGCAGGCCGCCATCGGAGTCATTCGGAATGAAATTCGAGATCTCCATCACAGAACCGTAGCCAATCGCAGGGGTGGGCACCACTCCTCAGGTATTGGCTGTCCGCCAGCGATGAACGAATGCCTCATACTGTTCCGGCGTATCAATGCCAGCAGGTGTCGAGCGTTGCGTTACCCCGACTGCGATCGTGAACCCGTGCTCCAGGATTCGCAACTGCTCAAGCTGCTCTGCCTGTTCCAGAGGTGTCGGTCCGAGCGAATCGTACTTCTCAAGGAACGATCGACGATACACGTACAGTCCGATGTGTTTGAGTCGGCGGGGATCGCCGGAACGGGCGTGGGGTACCTTCGCCCGTGTGAACAGCATCGCGCGGCCTCTCTGGTCCAGCGCGACTTTGACGATGTTCGGATCATCAGCCTCAACAACAGATTCGATCGGGCTCGCGAGCGTTGCAACATCGCATTCCTCATGCGAACGCAGGACAGCCACAGCTTCGTCAATCAGCGAGGATTCAATCTCTGGCTCATCGCCTTGCACGTTCACGACGACGTTCGCCTCGGGATCGATCATGGCTATCGCTTCGACGATCCGGCTGGTTCCATTGGGATGGTCTGGGCGAGTGCGGATGCACTGTCCTCCGAATGCAAGCACTGCCTGTTCGATACGATCATCATCTGTCGCGACAAAAGCGTGTTGAATCGACGATGCTGATCGCGCACGCTGATAGACGTGCTCGACCAATGTCTTGCCGGTTGCGTCGGCAAGCGCCTTGCCCGGGAAACGTGTTGATCCAAAGCGGGCCGGGATGATGGCAACAACGTGCAAAGCGCAACCTGCCTGCCAATGCTTCAGGTGAGATCCTTTATGACCTGCTCGATTTCATTCCGCTTCTCACGAATGTCCCGATAAGTGATGTCCTTCCGCGCGATCGACGAGCATATCTCGCGAGCATTTCTCGCATCATCCAATGATCGCTCGACTTTCGCATTCTCGAGCAGCGAGATCATGAGATCGTACCGTACCTCAATTTCGCGATCCTTCTCAGTAGCGTCGA
This sequence comes from uncultured Isosphaeraceae bacterium, assembly GCA_964631295.1. Classification (GTDB taxonomy): domain Bacteria; phylum Planctomycetota; class Phycisphaerae; order Phycisphaerales; family SM1A02; genus CAZVXI01. The sequence goes on along the minus strand of CAZVXI010000005.1, from coordinate 22,224 downwards.
TCGCTGCGATTGCTTCGCGGTATTCCGCGATGGCATCGAGATGCCAACCCTCCAGAGCGAAGCACTGCCCCAGCATATGAGCGGCGCGAACCTTGTAGCGGGGTTCGTCCTTGGAGGCCTGAAAGCAGGCCATTGCATTCTGAACGTTGCCCAACTCGAATTCGACCTTGCCCAGGTCGTACTTCATCACTCGGTCGGTCGGGTATTTCTTGACGCGCTCATTGTACTCGGCAGATTCCAGTTCAAGTCGCTCCCTGCGGATCGATTCAAGTTCAGCATTTGCCGATGCATCGCCATCGCCAACGCGATCTCTGAGCGCACGCTCCTTTCGACGAAGCGCCCGTATCTGAATGTCACCCGCCGCCATCCGGAAGCGATACTCGCGCGTTGCCTCATATCCTTTCATCAGAACGTCGCGTGCGATTTCCAGATTTTCGGGAGTCTCGGTTCGGCGCAGCGCTGCCGCGTATTTATTGATCGAATCGGAAACGGTCGGGTCGGCTTCGTACGCTGCCTTCGCGCGCTCGAGGTTCCGTTCCTCAACGCTCGCTGATGCACTGATCGAGTCGTCCTCCATGAGTTCACGCTGCCTGTCAGCGTCCTTGATCATCTCACGGAAGCCGCCATCCTTGCTGGCTGCCTCTTCGTAACCTCCCTGATCCATCGCGCGCTGGGCGGAGAGATTCTTGATTTCTGCTTCGAGATCAGCATCGCGCGGATCAAGGGCCATCGCTGCTTCGCCGCACTTGATGGCTTCATCCCAGGCGCTTACCGCAGCGAATGCTTCCTTGCCACGCAGATAGAGGGCCTTGTTGATCTTCTTATACGTCCGCATGAGCGGGTAGAGATGCGTTGCCATCCAATTGCCGACTTCGTACATCTCCGCCTTGACGGCAAGTTCAACCGCCTTCAAACCGAGTGCCGCGTTACGGATGTCCATCATCCATGCATACTCAGCTGCAGCCATCTTCGAAACGGCGGTGTCTGCTTCGATCTTCTTAATGTCTTTCGAGGCGGCTGGCTTCCCGCTGCGGTTGGTGTACTGGATCGCACATTCGTAGATCGCCTCATGAGCAGACATCATTTCAGGATCGAGGTTGATGCCGCTGGCGTAGTAGAAGATCGCCGTGTCGTAGCTGTAACGATCCGCCATCGAGCGGGCGTGCTCAAACCACTTGCGCGCCTTCTCCGGCTGGGGTTCGAATCCATCGCCACCAGCGGTTCCCGTGCCTTTGCCACCGCCGTCTGCGGGCGATGCCTGGCTCTCCTGAGCTGAGTCCTTTTTCCGGAACAATGCCACAATGGGCCTCCTGTTGGCGCCATGCCCCTGGCCGTTCTTGCTCTTGCCCGATTTCGACAGACCACCGCGGGTTCGCAACATCAGCCAAGCTCCTCAAGGTATGAGGTCAGATCGGACAGGTCAATGTACACGCAGTGTACGCCGAGACTCCCGTGCCATAGCATGCACGCGAAATGTCCATCTGCCCGGAAAGTTTGCGAATTGTCGTTTATCCGGACCCCGTCCTGCGCCAAAAGGCTCGTGAAGTTCCCGAGATCAACGACGAAATCCGCACGATTGCTGCTCGCATGCTGGAACTCATGCGCGAGGATGAGGGAATCGGCCTCGCCGCTCCACAGGTCGGGCTTCCGCTGCGGATGTTCGTTACCCGTGGGGATGACGATACGAGTGATCTGCCAGATCGGGTCTTCATTAATCCCGTGGTTGAAGTTCTCGATCCCACGCTCATCGAACACGAGGAAGGATGCCTTTCGCTTCCTGATATTCGCGGGCAGGTCCGCAGGCCGACGGCCGTTCGGATCCGGGCACGTGATGAGCATGGCGAGCCGTTCACGGTCGAGTCCGCCGAGTTCGATGCACGCGTCTGGCAGCACGAGTTTGACCACATCAACGGCGTGCTGATCATCGACAAGTTCTCTCCGCTCGATCGGATGGCCCATCGCCGCGCGATCAAGGCACTTGAAGCGTCAGCACAGCTCTGACGGGACCAGGAATGGCCATGGATGGTGATCGGATGCGACTGGTGTTCCTTGGATCGGGTGAGTTCGGCTTGCCGACCCTGAGGATGTTGCATCGTGAACATGAGGTTGGACTGGTGATCACCCAGCCTGACCGGCCAGCAGGGCGTCGACGGGAACTCTCGCCAACACCGGTCGGCCGCTTTGCCCAAGAAAAGAGCGTGCAGTGCATCAAGCCCGAGAACGTCAATGATCCTGCGGTGCTCGCGCGTCTTGCCGGGTTGCAGCCGGAGGCACTGGTTGTGATCGCCTACGGGCAGAAGATCGGTCAACCATTGCTCGACGGTCGATTTGCAATCAACCTGCACAGTTCACTGCTTCCAAAGTATCGGGGAGCAGCACCGATCAACTGGGCGATTATCAACGCCGACCGCATCACTGGCGTCAGCGTGATCACGCTTGCAGATCGCATGGATGCAGGCGACATCCTCGGACGCCGTACGACAAGCATCGAACCGACCGAAACCGCCGGCGAGTTGCACGATCGGCTTGCCGACCTCGGGCCGGAAGTCGTGCTGGAGGTGCTCAGGGCATTTCGTGATGGATCTTTGCAGCCGGAATCACAAGACGAATCGTCGGCAACGCACGCCAGGAAGTTAACCAAGGCAGATGGCACCGTCAGCTTCGCTGAACCGGCCGACGCTGTGCGAGCGAGAGTGCACGGTTTGACACCGTGGCCCGGATGCACTGTGCAACTGGAGGGTGAGCGATTGAAGCTGCTCCGCGTGGACCTGGCCAGTTCACGCGACTCGCTGGCAATGCCAGGCATGATTCAACAAGACCTGTGTGTCGCGTGCGGCGAGGGCGCGATTCGTTTGCTGTCTGTTCAGCCGCCCGGCGGCAAAGCCATGACTTTCGAAGCATATTGCCATGGCCATGATGTTCACGCCGGCGAGAGGTTCATGCCGCTATGACCTGGCTCGCGTCCAATCTCTGGGAGTTGCTGCGACCCGCTCGGCCGGGCGCTGCGCGAAAGCCGCTTGCGGAACAACCGCGTCCTCTGGAGACTGCTTCATCGGCGTCCACGGAGAACGACGATCCAGCTGATCGACAGTTGCCGATGCAGCGAAGATACGATGCCGTCGTTTGGCAAATGAAGCAGCGGTACGGCCTGCGCGTGCGCAAGTGGCGGTCGAGCAGCAGTGGTTGCGCGTGGGAGGTCTACTACGCGGACGGAACAGTGAGCCGTTTGATCGAGTCGCCGTATCCACGCGGGCCGATGAGTTGTGCCATCTTCCTGCACGAGGTGGGCCATCACGCGATCGGTTTGGGGGCGTATAAGCCGCGTTGTCTGGAGGAGTACCACGCCTGGCGATGGTCGCTTGACACGATGCGGTCGTTGAACTTCAACGTCACACGAGCGGTGGAAACGCGCATGCATGAGTCGCTGCACTACGCGCTGCAGAAGGCAGCACGCCGTGGCCTGAAACGCATTCCTCCGGAACTCGCCCCATTCCTTTCAACCCCTGAGAGGTTCACGCAAGCACATCGAGCAACGTCCCGAGGTTCGTGACCCGGGGATAGTTGCTGATCCGCTGCGGAATCTCGGGCGGCGGTTCGATCGACGTACGGTCGGGCATCTCGCCGATCGGCTGGACCGCGTAGTCCGGGCGTTCGGTGCTGCGCTTGCCGACCATTGGCGGCCCAGGTTCATCTTCCAAGTCTGACCGGCCTTGGCTAATCGGCTGCACTGGCTGCGAGGGTGCACATGTTTGCCAATCGAACTGATGGCAACAATACAACTGAGTGCTTCCTGAGATGGTTGATCCCATGGACTATCAGGTGCACGCATCGAACCGGCAGTGTCGAGAGTCCGAGGTCGCCTCCAGAACCCGATAAGAACGACGCTTTCGTCCGCGAATCGGGCCTTGAAAATGACTGCCGCGGATGTACCACTTGGACAGCATCCGCGGAATCTTCAGGATGATGCAAATCGAAGACGGGTTCTGCAGCATACGGTTTAAGCATGGCAACATCCGGCCAAACCAACGCTGGCTCACTCCGAACAGCTCAACTCGACTACAAATTGCCGCAACGGCTGATCGCGCGCGTACCTGTCGAGCCGCGCGACTCAGCACGAATGCTCGTTGTGCATTCCGACCGAACTGAACACGGCCACGTGCGTGATCTGCCTGAGTACCTCACGCCAGACGACTTACTGGTCACGAACAACACGCGGGTCATCCCAGCCCGACTGGTTGGGCGTCGGGAAGATACTGGCGGACGCGTCGAAGCTCTGGTGCTCGATCGTTCAGGCGAGCGATGGCAGGTGATGCTCCGCTCGAACGGGCGCCTCCGATCGAAGATGGTGATCACTCTGCTGGATAAATCCGGAGCGGACACTCCAGACCACCTTGTTCTCGAGGAGCAAGGCGAGGCAATCTGGCACGTCCGTCCCTCCTCGCCCGATGTGCTGGATCGTGTTGGTCGAACGCCACTGCCGCCATACATCCTGCAGGCTCGCCGGAGAGATGAGTCGGAGCCGATCGACGATGCCGACCAGCAATGGTACCAAACGGTCTACGCGGCTGGCGTGGGCGCGTCTGTGGCTGCTCCAACGGCGGGCCTGCACTTCACCCGTGATTTGCTGAATCGACTGGATTCAGCCGGAATCCGGCGAACCGAGATTACTCTCGCAGTCGGTGCCGGCACGTTCAAGCCCGTGACGAGTGACGAGCTCACTGACCACGCAATGCACGCCGAGCGATTCGTCGTGCCGGCTGCTGCAAAGGACGCGATTCAAGCCACCCGAAACAGAGCTGGACGCTTGTTCGCTGTCGGGACGACCACGACACGGGCTCTTGAATCAGTGAAGGACTGGATCTCGGGATGTCCGATGGAAGCGGAGACTGATCTGATGATCACCCCGGGCTACGAGTTCAGGTGCGTTGACGGTTTGCTCACGAATTTCCACCTGCCACGCTCAACGCTGCTTGCCCTCGTTGCAGCGAAGATCGGGCTGAAACGAATGCACGACATCTACGCAGAAGCCATCCAACGGGAATATCGCTTCTACAGTTACGGCGACGCGATGCTCATCATGCCGGGCTGTACAACCTGACGCGACGGGTTTCCTGCACAATCTGCGGAATTCTGCACGATATTCTCATATATTCTAAGGAGAAAATGTCCATGCCCGCAGCGAGGTTGGCCAAGCCGCGGCGACTCACAGAACTTGTCGAGGGGTTGCCGATTCAACATCGTACAGGGGCGGATGATCGTCCCATTCGTTGTCTCACAGATGATTCGCGATGCGTGCAGCCAGATGCGCTGTTCATTGCCAGGCGAGGGACGACAACCGATGGGACGCAGTTTATCCACGATGCTGTACGTGCCGGCGCGGTTGCAATCCTCGCTGAGTCAGAGACGATCGACGTACCTGGCCACGTCACCTTGTTGCAGAGTCGCAGTTTGCCACAAGCGGCCGCGATGATCGCGGAGCGTATTGCGGGCAACCCTTCAAGTCGTTTGTGCCTCGTCGGGGTCACAGGTACAAATGGCAAGACTACGGTCGCGTATCTCATTCGACACATTCTGAACACGTGCGGTTCTCGTTGCGGACTCATCGGAACAGTAACGATGGATGATGGCCGCGTGGAGACGCCAGCGCTGCTGACGACACCAGGATGCATTGAATTGAGCCAGATGCTCGCGGCGATGGTTGCCAATGATTGCGATACATGCGTCATGGAAGTATCAAGCCATGCGTTGGTGCAGCATCGCACCGCCGGGCTGCACTTTGATGCCGCGGTTTTCACGAATCTCTCTGGCGATCACATTGATTACCACGGAACAATGAACGCTTATGCAGATGCGAAGGCGATGCTGTTTTCCCAACTTCCGAAGAATGCAACAGCCATCATCAACGCAGACGACGCGGAATGCCAACGCATGGCACGGGCGACGACGGCAGAGAAGGTCGTCTATGCATCGACACACTCACCACGAGACGCGCACGCAAGAGTGTTAACCAGCACAATGCATGGGAGCTCGCTTGAGGTCATGCTCAACGGTACGATCACCCGAATCCATCTGCCGCTTATTGGACTTCACAATGTCGAAAATGCTCTCCATGCAGCAGCTGTTTGCAGCGCGCTTGGGATCACAGTTGCGAAGATCGCAAGCAGCCTCGAGTGTGCGCCTGCACCTCCCGGCAGATATGAGCCCGTCAATCAGAATGCTACTCAACCACTTGTGTTGATCGATTATGCGCATACGGACCACGCGCTCGAGAACGCTCTGAAGGGTCTGCGCCCACTTGTTCCCGAGCATGGAAGGCTCCATGTTGTATTCGGTTGTGGCGGTGATCGAGACAAGACAAAGCGCCCGCGGATGGCGAGAGTCGCATCTCGCAATGCAGATACAGTTGTCATAACCTCAGACAATCCACGCACAGAGAATCCAGCGAATATTATCTCGGAAGTGTTCGCTGGAATTCCTGTTGCCGAAAGAGACCGCACGTGCACGTTCATCGATCGCCGAGCAGCGATCAATCATGCGATTCGCTCTGCAACGCAGCATGATATTATTCTCATTGCCGGAAAAGGGCACGAAGACTATCAGATCATTGGCACTGAACAACAAGCGTTCGATGACCGGGTTGTCGCCGCCGAAGCTCTACAAGCGATGGAACTGGAGCCTGCGTGATGTTTTATGATTGTGATCATCTTGCCACACTGCTCTGTGGCACGTGGCTACAGCGACCGTCACAAAGCAGCCAGACGCCTGTCGGCATTACGATCGACTCGCGCGAAGACGTAAGTGGAAAGATGTTCGTGGCTTTGCGAGGCGCACGGTTTGATGGTCACAACTTCATTGATGACGCTGTGAGTCGGGGTGCTGTTCTGGTGTTGGTCGACCGTGACATACGACCGAGTGAGTGTGGTGTGCCAGTCCTGCGTACGGAAGACACTCGCAGAGCGCTCAGCAGGTTGGCATCAGCCTATCGAAAACAGCAACTAGATCAGACATGCGTGATCGCGATTACTGGGTCTTGTGGCAAAACAACAACAAAGTCACTCGCACACGCGGCGCTCCGAACGACGCTGCGAGGGTATGCAGCGCCGAAGTCGTTCAATAATGATATTGGCGTCCCACTGACGCTGCTTGCTGCACAGTCGACTGATGATTATGTGATTGTTGAAATTGGCACGAGCGCGCCAGGCGAGATTGCAGCCTTGGGTGCAGTGGCATCACCGGACATATCGGTTGTGACGATGGTGGGGTCTGCGCATCTTGAGGCGTTTGGCTCAGTCGAGGCCATTCGGCGTGAAAAACTATCGTTGCTTTCAGAGACACGCAGCGATGGGCAGACTTTTGTCAACGAAGCGGTATTCGTTGACGACGTATCGCTGCATCCACCAATCACATTTTTCGGTACATCTCTCGCTGCGGATATTTCTTGTGCCTCGTCTAATTGGGATGGCAGATGCACGATCCTGCATCTTCGTGATGGCTCGACCTTCAAAATACCATTACCTGGTGTGCACAATACAGCCAATGCGTTGCCTGCGATCGGGATTGCGCGCCGACTCGGATGCGACGACGATGCGATTCGTGCGGGGTTGCTCACCGTTGACGTGCCTGAGATGCGATTTGATCTGCATACGATCAACGATATTACGTTCGTGAATGATGCGTACAACGCGAATCCAGAGTCAATGCGGGCCTCCATCAGCACGTTCATGGCAATCACAAATGAAGCTGAGCATCGATGGCTCGTTCTCGGAGATATGCTCGAACTTGGCCGTTCCGCGCTGGATGAACACCGTGCCGTTCTGCAGTGGCTCATAGGAGAATGCGGTGATGCGGTTGATGGCATCATGCTGATCGGACCGTCAATGGAACAGGCTGCATCAGAACTCGATTCAGACCTGTTCTTCATCGCCTCAGATATTGGTGACGAAATCAGTATCTTGGATTTTCTACGTCGCGTCATGCCGGGTGATGCGATGTTACTCAAGGGGTCTCGCTCCATGCACCTCGAGCGTGTAGCAGATGTGATTGCACGACCAACGTCAGCAGGAGCAACGTAGCGCATGCTGTATAACCTGTTGGAGATCGTAGACGATCAGATGGATGAGATGGGGTTGTATCGTCTCGTTCAGGTTCTCTATCAGCTCGAGTTCCGTGCGTTCTTCTCCGTTGTATTCAGTTTCCTGCTGGTCATACTCTTCGGCGATCGGATGATACGCTGGCTGCTCAAACAGAAGATTGGTGATGCGCCGGAGTTCTACAATAAAGATCTGAATGAATTGACGTTGTCGAAGGCGGCCACTCCAACGATGGGTGGCCTGTTGATCTGCGCTGCGATTCTCGCGACGATTGTGCTGTTTGCTGATCTCAGGAGTCGGTACGTTTGGCTTGCAGTGGTGGTCCTCATCTGGCTCACTGCACTCGGCGGCTGGGACGATTGGATGAAACTTACATCAGCTCGTCGCAATCCGGGCAGCCGAGAGGGCGCGTTCGCATGGGAGAAGTTGCTGTTTCAGCTTGGAATTGCTTTTATTGCGGGATATTACCTGTTCACGATGGGGCAGGGTAGTGATGCGGAGCGTGTACTGACGATTCCGTTTCAGCGCACTTACGTACCAAAGACACTTGAGCTCGAATCGACCGTGATTGTACTCGGTGCGCTGCCGTTCATTGCAATCGCTGTTCTTATGATCGCAGGCACCTCGAACGCAGTGAATCTGACGGATGGTATGGATGGGCTGGCGCCTGGCGGGTTGGTGATTGCGTCACTCGCGATGATGGTGTTGTGTTACATCGCAGGATCTGAAGACGCTGCACGCACGCTCATGTTTCCACACGTGCCCGCCGCACGCGATCTCATGGTTGTCTGCGGAGCGATGTCGGGTGCGTGCCTCGGATTTCTGTGGTTCAACTGTGCGCCCGCGCGAGTGTTCATGGGAGACACTGGGTCGCTTCCTCTCGGTGGCCTGCTTGCATATGTTGCAGTCGCTATACGGCAGGAGTTCCTTCTGATCATCATCGGCGGTGTATTTTTCCTGGAGATGGGAAGCGTCATCGCCCAAGTTGGGTACTTCAAGGCAACCGGGGGTAAGCGCATCTTCAAATGCGCTCCTGTCCATCATCACTTTCATTTGTCCGGGTGGTCTGAACCGCAGGTTGTCACGCGATTTTGGGTGCTGGGCGTTATCTGTGCGATGCTCGCGCTTGTATCACTGAAACTGCGTTGATACGGGAACGACCTGAGTGAGGTCAACCTGCGCTCCCGGGACATCTGGCGTCGATTTCAAACGATCCGTTCGGAGCAGGCCTATGAGTCGGCCCATATCCTCATGGAGAGGGGCAGTGAACGTCAAATGTTGCTTCGTCATCGGATGTTCGAATCCAAGCAGAGCCGCATGCAGGGCCTGCCGGGTGATAAGTGGTGTTCGCGGCGAGAGTTCTGCCGTCCCACGTGGTCCAATGATATCCCCAATCGTCAGATGATTCCCGCCGTAGATGTCGTCTCCGACAATTGGATACCCAAGATGATTCATGTGCAGGCGAATCTGGTGGGTTCGGCCCGTGCGCAGTTCCAGCTCAACGAGTGTGTAGCCGTCGTAGAGTTCCCGAACGCGATAAACAGTTGTCGACGGTTTTCCTGTCTCGTCCCAGCGGACGGCGTACTTCTCGCGTGCTGTCGGATGCCTCCCGAGTGGAACGTCGATGACATCCGTGAGGGGCTCAATCTCTCCGTGCACAACAGCAAGGTATCGTTTGTTTGTCTTTCGTTGTTCAAACTGCCTGCCGATTCGCCAGTGAGCAGTGTCCGACTTCGCGGCCACCATCACGCCAGTTGTATGACGATCCAGCCGGTGCACGACCCCCGGGCGTGCCAGGTCCTCACCAACAGATGAAAGAGACCCACCCGAGCGGTGCTGAAAATGAAATGCGAGTGCATTGATGAGCGTGCCCGACAGGTTGCCACGGGCGGGATGAACGATGATGTCATCCTGCTTGTTGATCACAATCAAATCATCATCTTCATAAATGACTGACAGCGAGATGTCCTCTGCAGGTATTTCATTGCTTGGGGGCGGCGGCAGAACGGCGTGCACATGGTCGCCAAGCCGAAGCTTTGTAGATGGCTTGGGAGTACGACCATTGACGGTGACAGATTCTTCGCGAATCAATCGCTGTAGCGATGTCCTGCTCAAAAACGGAATTCGATCAACAAGATACTGATCAAGCCGCTTGTTGAGATCACGCGAGAGCGTGAACTGCACGCTGACGGGCGAGTCATCATCAAACTCCTGAGATGCGTAAGCACTGTACAGTGCGTCGCGATCAACCGATCCGCCAGATGCGATGAATGACCGATCAGTCTGAGAGTCTGAATCGCGATCGGATGCAGACATCATCAACTGCTGATGATGGATGACAGGGAAGGCTCGGTCGTGATCGGCTCAAGGCCTTCTTCCGGATCAATCGGGACGGTAGCAAAGGGGTTATCCTGCGTCGACTGCACTTCGTTCGGGTTGCTGACAAGCATGACCGTCTCCACGTTCTTCTCAGCTTCGGCGGCAAGATCGCGGCAAATTTGTGCGAGTGATTGATCGAACGCATCCGCGCGGGCTGCTGCTTTCTCATAGAAGTCGGAGGCCTGCTCAGCGTTGCCGTTCGCCTCGGAGACAGCACCGAGGCCATTGAGCGCGTTGACGGCATACAGGTTCGCCGCTGATGTGTCGCGCTGATTTGCCAGAATTGGATCATCGAGGATCGCTTGATAGAGCCGCTCTGCCTGGTTCAGGTAGTCGGCGCGCATCTCTTCGGTGAGTTCCTCTTCACCTGCGTCATCGATGAGAGCCGCACTCGTCTCTTCGAGAATCACTGCCTGCACGGGCTTCCCGAGTCGCACTGCGGTCAGGTAGATACGCGCTGCCGTCAGGCGCGAAAGCGCGCTGATCGAGCCGACATCGGCATACTCTTCGGCGACGTCCTGCAATGATGCCGGATTCTGGGCCTGCGAGAAGTCCTGCCATGCCTGGTCGACGTAGCCGATTTGGCGTTGCTTCCACTGCTGGATGAAGAGGAATGCGCAGATCGCCACGAGCACAACCAGCAGCCAGTTCGGGCCCTTCGTCTTCAGCCAATCAACGAATTCCTGATTGATCTTGCTTTCGCTGAGGTCACTTTGCTGTACCTGTTGCAGGCGATCACGGTCCATATGAATCTCCAAGCCGGGAAGCGACGATTGTATCTCTTCCGGGGACTATCGGCAAAGGTGTGTGGGCAAGCCAGCCGAGCCAGTCACCGAACCTGCTGCAGTGCCTGCTCAAGCCGCTTGAGGCACGCTTCGAGGTAGACCGGGTGCCCTTCAGACTTCAGAAATCTCGGGGCGGTCGCCGCCAGCAGGCCGCGACGGATATCGGCCAGTCGGGCGTAGCCGTCATCCACAGTCAGGCCAAGTGCTCTGCGAGCCTCCACGAAACTCCGAACGGGCTTGTGGGGCTTGAGCCGGTCAGGTCGGGGCCACAACTGTCTCTCAAGATAGATCGCATCTTCGATCCAGTGCCCGACACGAATCTCTGCGAGGTCGATGAGTGAGACCGGAGCGTCCTCGGCATCCTCCCGACACATGGCGTTGGCTAGATGTACGTCTCCGTGGAGCCAGTCATTGGTCGGGCGAGCCCTCCACTCGTCGACAACTCGATCAAGCCGACTGCTGAGGGCTTTGAGGGCCTGATTCCACCGCTGTTCATAGTCGATGTGGTTCGAACGGACGTTCTTCCGCGCATCGCTTATCAGGGAGTCCCAATCTTCAAATCGGGGCTGCTGATCAACCGCAAACATCGATGCGGCCAGCGTAAACCGTGTTGCAGCGTCCGCAATGCGGGCAACATGCCGATCATGCCAGTGTGTCCCCAGCGGGCCACAGGGCAATCGCTCGATCACCAGCCAAGCGAGGTCATATCCACCGAGCTCGTAACCTGATGCCAGCAAGGTGGCCGCCACGCCGGCTGCCGGCCCATCGGCTGACTGCAATCGCCGTGTCCATTTCAGTTCTCGCTGAACAACCGGAAGCTTGACGACGACGGGGACCGTTCCATCATCGCTCTGGTAATCGGCAGTCGCTGTGGCCGCACCGCCGCGCTGCCAGTCCGTGCGAAACCAAGTCAGAGTCCCGAGCCGTCCTTCGCATGCTTCTCGCAACGCCGGCTCCAGCGAAGACGCGAAGGCTCGCTGGTCTTGCCCCTGCCCCTCGGCGGTTTCCTCTGCAGCTGCTGACCGGCTCGACACACCTTGCCCCTTGCACTCGTGCGGCGTAACTTCCTTGGGCATGGTACGGCGATTCAGCACGCTTGTCATTGATCTCGACGGGACTCTTCTCAATCGCTGCGGTGAGGTGTCAGAAGCAAGCCAGGCGGCGGTGAAGCGGGCTCATGACGCCGGGTTTGAGATTATCATCGCATCAGGAAGGGCATGGGCGGAGGCACGTGCTGCGCTGACTGTACTGCGGAATATCGATTACATGATCGCGGCAGGAGGTGCACTGTTGTGTGATGCGCGCGATGGCGCGACGGTTGAATCTCGCGTCATGCACCGCGCGGTGGTGGCTGACTCCGTCGCGGCGATGCTCGAGGCAGAACATCGAGCGCTGTTGCTGAAGGATCGGACGACCGCGGGGTATGACTATGTCACGGTGGGAAATGCCCCTCTCGATCCGGCGTCAGAATGGTGGTTCGAGCACCTGCCTGTCGAGGTTCGCCACCTCAGCGAGATCGACGAGGATGAGCATCCCGAGGCCACGGTTCGCACGGCAGTTGTCGCGGGAGAAACTGAACTCCAGTCGCTCGCGGACCACCTGCGAACTCGCCTGGGGGAGCGGGCATTTCTGCAGCACTGGCCAGCTGTGACATCATCACACGCCACCGGCAGCACGACGCACCTTCTCGAGGTCTTCGGCGCGGATGTTAACAAGTGGACCATGATTGAAAGACATTGCGATCACGCAAAAATCGATCCAACCACCGTGATCGCCATTGGAGATGGACTCAACGACGTTGAGATGATCACGCACGCCGGCCTTGGTGTCGCCATGGCGAATGCAGATGCACGTGTCGCGGCTGTTGCTGATCAGGTGATCGGCCATCACCATGAAGATGGAGTCGCAAAGTTCATTGATCAGTTGATCGACACAATGGAGTAGGGCGTGGCAACAGCAGTCACACAACCTTCGGTGAACCTGCGAGCACATTCAGGTTATCACCTGTATTCTGCTGCGGAACTGATTGTGAAGGGGGTGCTGGAGTCGGCGCGTCCGATTGACCTTATCTGCGGTCCACAGATCGGTACGATTGCATCAACACTCGCATTCTCGATGGACGAAAGGTGCCGGACGATTCTCTCCCAGCACGACTGCCGTGTTGTGGCAACACCAACTGCTGAGCGGGCGATCGCGCTTGCAACGCGGCAGGTTCAGTTCGGGAGAACCGCACTTGTGTTGATTCCGAACGCCGAACTGGATCGATGTGTCCACTCGTTACACGAGGTGGGAGGGTGGGATGATCCAGGTGCTGCGATGTGCCTTCTGCTTGAGGATGCGCCGTTTGAAGCGCCCGCTGCCTGCCCTCGCAGGGCTGCAGTTCGACTTGGGATGCCCTGCATTGAAACGCCCTCGCTCGCACGACTGAAGCGGCTGATAGGCGACGGCGTGCAACTCAGTGAGTGGAGTCGCATGCCGATGGCGCTTGTGGTTCATCAAGATATCCTGCATTCGATTGACACCGTGGAAGCTGGTCCCAACCGAGGTGCCGATGTGGCAGATCTCGCGTTGGCGCGTGCGGCCCGGCCGAGGCGAATCAGAGGGCGAGAGGGTGACGATCTCGCGAGAATCGCACGTCGGCTTGAACTGAACCACCTGCAGAGCCTCCCAAACCCAGGAGATCGTGCGAAGTATGGATTCATCACCGTGGGACCCTGCGATGCAGCGCTGACATATCTGACGCAACTCTTCGGCTTGCATCATCGAGTTGCGATGTTGCGGCTCGAGGTGCTCCATCCCCTTGATGAGCACGCCGTCGGGCGATTTCTCGAGCGGTGCGACAACGTGATCGTGTTGGAGCCGCGTCCGGGGTCAGTCGAGCCACGGATCCTGATGGTCGCGGAATCGATGCGACACGCGGGAAGGACGCCGGCAATGGTCTGGGCGCGTGCAATCCCGAAAGCAGAGCAGGTCGCCCCATGGTCGGTCGGAATCACTTTGCATCCATCACGCCTCGTGCGTCGGGTCGCGCACCTGTTCGATGAAATCCGCCCCGGCACGGATTTCGCCGCTCATCTGCTGCCTCCTGACATCGGCCGTAGCGATGCACCATCCAGACCGCGCGGGCTTGACCCAACTCGTGTGACTCGCAATGTGCTGGATGGACTCCTCGACGAAGTGGAGCGCATGCTTCGTGATGAGCCGCTGGAGGAGGATCAGCCTGCGACAGTTCTCGTTCGGGATCACCTGCCAACACGATCCGAGACTGTTCGCCTTGTAGATGTTGAGATTTGGTCGCGCGCTCAGTTTCTTGCCAACGGCATCGCGGCGATTTCAGTTGCGACTCACAGCGAACGACCGATGCTGATGCTCATCATCGATGCGGTTGGAGCAGGTAAACAGGATCTTGAACGGATTGCACGCGCTGCGGCTCCCGAAGAATCGGCCGATCGCATACGTACAGCGACAGGCAATTTGAACGATCTGCCTGCACTGCGCGGGCAGATTGAGAACGGTGTTCGAGCCGATGGCGTGTTTGTGATGATCGTGCGTGACGGTCCTCCTGCAGTGTACGACCTGCAGCAGATTGAGCACGACCTTCGCGATGTGGATCGACTTGGATATCTGCGCTCCCAGCGGATGGTCTGGCCATCGAACGAGGCATGCTTGCTGCGACCAGTCGAAGACGATCCGTTCAACGAGCGAATGATGCAGCGAACGATTCCAATTGCGTCCGGTTACACGGTGGCCCACTTGCCTGATCGGATCGGTCGAGCATGGCGGCTTCGTTTTCGTGTGCTGACCACGCAGGTTGAAGTCACACGATCCCGTCCGCCGTCCACGATGCCGAAAGGGGAGCTGTCACGATTGCCACTGCCGCGACCGATGCATGGGCACCTTCCACAGTGGCGCATCCATATTGCGGGTTTTCGCGGGCATGGGAATGGGCTGGCTTCGGAGGTGCTCGCACGGGCTGGACGACGGATGGGCTATCGGGTCGGAGGTCTGCATGAGCCTGCGATCATCGGTCCTGGCGTGCATGCGTGGGCGGAGTTGCTTTACCACAGCGCAACCGACCCGTCCGGATATGCAGCGGTAGGACGCACACCTTACGGCGAGGCCAACGTTCTCATCGGCCTACATGCCGACGAGGCTGCTCGAGCGGTCGAGCCATCATTGGACTTACGCGTCGCGTCGCCCCAACGCACCAGTGCGGTCATCAACGAAGGTTCTTTCGTGGGAGTCTCGGGAACGGATGCGCCGCAACTCTCGCACGATCAACTGAAGAGCGGGCTGAGCCAGGTCATCGCTTCAAATCAACTGTACTGCGCAGACTTCTCCGAAATAGCCCGGCAAGTGCTTCAAACCGATCGTTTGACTGACATGGTGATGCTCGGCTTCGCATTCCAGAAGGGGCTCATTCCAGTCACGCTGCAGGCTATTGATGACTCCATCAGTGAGATGCAGATTGCCGGTTACGGTCGGCTTGCTGAAGCGTTCGCACTTGGTCGTCGGACTGCGCATCGAGAGCCGCGAGGCGAGCCAGCGAGGCGTCAGCAGCCGTCGACGCGCCTCGAGGTTCGTCGGCTTGCACGCATGTTGAAGTCACTTCCATGGCGCGGTCGGCAACGTGCCGACTGGTATCGAACGCTTGTTGATCGAACGCTTGAGGCGATGCCTGGTTTGACTGAGTCGGATGCGGGCCGTGAGTCGCAGATCGACCTCGCGCGAGCCACATACCGTTGCTTCCTCTGGGGCGGTGTGCGATGTGCTGAGCAATACACAACATTGATGCTGCGTTTGTATGAAAAGGACCGGGGAGACACCGGACGTTCGATCACGCGCGATGCGGTGCTTCCACTTGCTGATGTGATGCTCATGCGAGATCCGCTGTACGTTGCCACGATGTCGCTCAGCGCTGAGGAGAAGCGACGCACACGCAGACGACTCAACGTAAAACTCGCCCGCGAAGACCTTCTGGAGCGACGATTCCTGACCCGTCTCGAGGTGATGGCTTTCCGAAAACGCTTGCGAATCGACTTGCGGACGAGCGCATGGCTCATCAGACTCATCGCCTTCGCGCGGAACTTCGTGCCACAGCGATGGCGTGGCACGCGCCGCAAGCGCGAAGTGCGATCGGCAGTGCTTGCGTTCGTTCATGAGATCATCGCCGCGTCGGACCGCGACTATGACCAGGATGCCCAAACGATGAGGGTACTCTGCCAGCTCGCTCTGACAGATGACCTGCACTCCGTAGCGACACACACCCTCTATTCGCTCTTGCAGCGAGCGCGCGAAGAGTCGGACGCGACTCAGGCTGACGCTGCGTGTTCATGACGCAACTGGCCACACGCCGCAGCGATATCCCGTCCGCGGCTGGCGCGAATGTGCGTGTTCACGCGATGTTTGCGGAGGATGGCCTGGAATCTGTGTACATCATCATCACACGGCCGGCGGTAGGGCAGACCGCCAACTTCGTTGTAGCGGATCAGGTTGATATTTGCCCGCACAAGTTTCGTCAGATCCGCAAGTTCGCGCGCATGCACTGCCTGATCATTAATGCCACCGAGCAGGATGTACTCGAACGTGATCTCTCGACCCGTGCTCTCAAAGTACTCCTGGCAAGCATCGAGCAGTTCTGCGATGGTTGTATATTTCGACCACGGGATCAACTCTCGACGAATGTCGTCGTTTGGAGCATGCAGACTCAAGGCGAGAGTCACAGGTATCTCGAACGCAACAAGTTTGCGAATTGCTGAGGGAAGCCCGACGGTTGAAATGGTGATGCGCCGAGCCCCGATACCCATCGCCCACGGCGCGTTGAGCGTGCGAATCGCCTGCGTGACTGATTCGTAGTTCGCAAGCGGCTCTCCCATACCCATGAATACGACGTTGGTGATCCGAGCAGCATTCGGCATCGTATTGAGCCGATGCACCTGTTCGACGATCCGACCGGCTGATAAGTTCCCATCAAGGCCGCCAAGTCCCGATGCACAAAATCGGCATCCGACCGGGCATCCAACCTGACTCGAGACACATGCGGTCCGCCGATCCGCCGTCGGAATCATGACAGTCTCCGTCTGTCGTGTTGGATCATCCGCGAGGACTGCCAATGCGCGTTCGTCTTGCCGGTTCTGATTCCACTGGATGAGGAGCTTATGAGTGCCGTCCGTCGCAACCTGCTCGCGAAGAACCGCGCCGGTGTGGAACCGCACGCGTTCAGCGAGCAGTTCCCGTTGCTCGAAGGAGAGGTTCGTCATGCTCGCCGGATCTGTCACACCCTTGACATAGACCCAGTGAACTATCTGCTTTGCTGCAAATCGCGGGAAGCCCCACTCAACTGTCTGACGTTCGAAACTCTCAAGCGTCTTATCGAAGAATTGGAGCGTGTCAGCAGTCATGACGTTGCGTTCACTGTAAGGTCAACCGAACGGAACGGGATGCCCTGTTGTTCAAGCCAGACCGCGGTGTCGCCATGCACATCCATGGTGATCCGCCGGCCGGAAGGATTTATGTCGCGTTCGCGCATGAACTTCTTGAGTGTGCCGGGAAGGCCGAACTCAATCTTCTCTTCGCGGACATCGAACTGTTCGACTTCGCCACCGTACACGTCGATCAGTTCAACGATGAGTTCATGCACGAGGTCTTCCGGCGCGCTTGCTCCAGCTGTGATGAGCACCGACTCTGCCCCATCCAGCCACGATGGATTGAGTTCAGATTTGTCATCAAGCAATCGAGCGCGCGTGCCGGATGCTTCAGCAATTTCAGTCAGACGAACCGAGTTCGATGAATTTCGGCTGCCGACGACGAGCACGAGGTCAGCCCGTGGCGCAAGCATACGAACAGCAGTCTGGCGATTCGTCGTTGCGTAGCAGATGTCCTCACTCGGGGGGCTCTTGATACCTGGGAAGGCACGGCGAAGAGCATCAATGGTCACGTTCGCATCGTCCATGCTCAACGTTGTTTGTGTCAGGTAGACAAGTTTGTCCGGATCGCGAACATCGAGTGATGGAACATCATCAGGTGATTCAACGACCTGAATTGCGTCGGGTGCCTCGCCATACGTGCCAACAACCTCCTGATGATCGCGATGCCCGACCAGCAGAATCTGATAGCCCCGCCTCGAGTACCGTATCGCTTCAGCATGGACTTTTGTCACGAGAGGACACGTCGCGTCGATCGCGGTCAACCTCCGCTCGCGAGCGGTCTGCCGGATGGCAGGGCTCACGCCATGAGCGCTAAAGACGACAGTCGAACCAATCGGCACCTGACCAACATCATCAACAAATGCAACGCCACGGTTTCGGAACCGATCCACGACGTGCTTGTTATGCACGATCTCGTGGTACACGTAGATCGGCTCCTGCTCATCACAGATGTCAAGCAGTTGGTCAACGACATCGATGGCCATGTAAACGCCTGCACAGAAACCACGAGGATTGGCAAGGAGTATCTTCATCGTCTTGCCGCATCATAGGCCGGGGCGCTGGCCAACTCTCAGGCCGACCGCTAGAGTTGCCGCTCAAATGCGAGCCCCGATGAACTCAACGCCTGCACAACTCATCGACCGATTTGGTCCGGACCATTGCGAGACGATGTCCGTGGACGATGCGCGGCGGTGGTGTGCGTGCCTTGCTCGCAGCCATTACGAGAACTTCAGTGTGCTCACTCGGCTGGTGCCGGAACGCCTGCGCGGCGATTTCGCGTCGGTGTACGCCTTCTGTCGATGGTCGGATGATCTGGGCGATGAAATGGGTGATCGGGGGGCAGAACTGCTGACTTGGTGGGGTGAGCAACTCGAAGACTGTTTCGAAGGCAGAGTGACGCATCCGGTGTTCGTCGCCCTTCGCCCGACAATCGAAAAATACTGCCTGCCGATCGAGCCGTTCGCCGACCTCATCGCAGCCTTCCAACTCGACCAGACCAGACATCGTTATGCAACCTGGGGGGATCTGCTCAACTACTGTCGCCTGAGTGCAAACCCGGTTGGCCGCATTGTCCTCATGCTCTTCGCGATGCCGCGCGACGATGTACATTTCAAGCCGAGCGATGCCATCTGCACGGCGCTGCAAGTCACCAATCATCTGCAGGATATCCGCAGAGAC
The DNA here is from genome assembly GCA_964631295.1 of uncultured Isosphaeraceae bacterium. GTDB lineage: Bacteria > Planctomycetota > Phycisphaerae > Phycisphaerales > SM1A02 > CAZVXI01. The sequence continues at coordinate 2,865 of CAZVXI010000005.1, read as the reverse complement.
ATTCGCGATCGCAACCGAATCTATCTCCCACGCGAACTCTTCCCGAATGATACGTTCGAGCAGAGGCTGATCGCAAGCGCGAAGCAAGGATGGGGCATCGATCAATCAGTACTGCAGGAGTCGCGCGAAGTCGTAAAAACCTGTGTGGAGCGAACGTGGGACTTGTATAAGCAGGGGCAGCCGCTGCTTGACCAACTCAGCAGCGAAGCGCGGCCGGTCATTGAACTTCTTGCCTCCGGCGGGTGTCACGTGCTGCACCTCATCGAACAGTGGAACTATGAGACGGCCCTGCATCGGCCTCGTCTGGGTGCCCTCATGCGTGTTCGTTTGCTTTCTGCAGCTTGGTGGAAGTCGCGTCGCGCGCGAATCAATGGGGCACCGGTATGACGATGACGGAGATGCGCGATCTTGAGAGTGCCTATCAGCACTGCGCAGAGGTCACGCGGCGCGCCGCACGAAACTTCTACTACGGGCTGAAACTGCTCCCTCAGCAGAAGCGCGCTGCCCTCTACGGTATCTACGCATGGATGCGGCTCGTTGATGATATCGCAGACGATACCACCCGCAATCCCGAGAGCGCGCGCGAGCAACTGGAAGGTGTTCGATCGCGCACGCACGCGGCACTGCATGGAGACCTTCCGGACGTACCCGAGCATCGCGATCTCTGGATCGTTCTCTCGGACACTGCCTCGCGATTCCCGATTGTGACTGTTCCATTCGACCGGATGATTGACGGCCAGTTGGAGGACCTCTCGCACGTCGGCTACGAGACGTTCGACGACTTGCGTGCATACTGCCACCGTGTTGCATCAACCGTCGGGTTGATCTGCATCGACATCTGGGGCTATGACGATCCACAAGCTCGATGTCTCGCCGCAGACCAGGGAGTGGCGTTTCAACTGACAAACATCCTGCGAGATTTTCGTGTCGATTTTGCCAGCGATCGCGTGTACCTGCCACGCGAGGACTTCGCTGCTGCAGGCCTGACACCGAAAGAACTGCTGGCATGGGAAGACGACGACCGCTGCAGCGCGTTCGTGCAAATGCAGGCTGCGCGAGCCGAATCGTTTTACACATCAAGTGCACCATTGGTCGACCTGATTCACGAAGACTGTCGAGCAACACTTGCCGCGATGGTTGGAATATACCACGGCCTGCTCGGACGCATCCTCGCTCGGCCGAGGCTTATCATCGCTGAACAACCCGCACGTCTGAACACGCTGAGCAAGATCAATATCGCGCTCAGAGCGCGACTGGGAATGCAAAAGTCGAGCGCGACAGCATGAATCGCCGCGTCACCATCATCGGGGGAGGTCTTGCAGGGCTTGCTGCTGCCGTGCGTCTGGCTGAGAACGACCACACGCCCATCCTCGTCGAAACGCGCCGAAAACTGGGCGGCCGTGCCACGAGTTTCATGGATCCGCGCTCCGGTGATGTGCTCGACAACTGCCAGCATGTGCTGATGGGTTGCTGTACCAATCTCATCGACCTGTACCAGCGAGCCGGCGTCCTGGACCTCATCGAATGGCACGAAACTCTGTACTGGACGGCCGGCCGGGGCGAGGTATATACAGTCAAGCCGTTGCCGCTGCCCGGCCCGCTGCACCTTGCGCGCGGGCCACGTCAACTGCGATTCCTCAAATCCGAAGACCGCAAAGCCATCCGACGCGCGATGTGGAGGATCATCCGCATGGGGCGACGCGGCCGCCTGCAATGGCGCGGACGTGTATTTCTCGACTTTCTCCAGAACACCGATCAGACGCCCGGAGCTGTCGACTTCTTCTGGTCGCCGATCATCATCAGCACATGCAATCTGGAACCGAATCGAGTCGATGCCATCCATGGATTGCAGGTGTTTCAGGACGGCTTTCTGCCCAACCGCTGGTCCGGGACGATGGGGCTTTCCACTGTCCCACTGGTAGATCTTTACGATCCGATCGCGCAATACATCACAGATCTCGGCGGTGAACTGAAAATGGGCTGTTCCGCCCGGTCGATTGCCTACGACGGCTCGCGCATCACAGGCGTGGTCACCAGCGATGATAAAGTCGAAGCATCTGCAGTCATCAGTGCTGTATCGCCGGATCGCCTGCACAAGCTCACATCCGAAGCACTGCGCGACGCAGATGCTCGCTTGCAGAATCTGCAATCATTCGACTACAGCCCGATCATCGGCGTTCATCTGCTGTTCGACCAGCCCGTCATGGATATACCCCACCTGACACTGGTCGATCACGACACGCAGTGGCTCTTCAACAAGGGGGTTGATGATGCCGGCCGGCAACACATCCACGCAGTCATCAGTGCGGCAGATCGCTGGATTGATCTCACCGAAGACACAATCGTCGCGAACGTCCTGCATGACATGCATGATGCGCTGCCTGGCTCGCGCGGGCTTGAGCCGACACAGGCGCGCTCCGTGAAGGAAAAACGAGCGACGTTCGCTGCCACACCGGAGGCTGAGTCCATCCGCCCACCAACTGCTCCCGGCTATGTCGGTACCGGCGGCGGGGGTGTGAAGAACCTCCTGCTTGCGGGCGACTGGTGCGATACCGGCTGGCCCGCCACGATGGAAGGTGCCGTGCGCAGCGGCTATGCGGCTGCGCAGGCAATTCTTGGCGGCGATGATCTGCTCGCCGACGAAGTCCCTGCATCCTGGCCGGCGCGCATGCTGGGGCTGAAGTAAGCAACAACCCGATTCAGTCAAGAACAGGCGTCATGCCGAGGTTCTTCACCAGAAACGCCCACTGGTCAGCCGCTTCCTCGATGCGCTTGCTCGTTGGTTTGCCTGCACCGTGGCCCGCACGTGTTTCAATGCGAATCAGCGCTGGCGCATCACCGGACTGCGCATACTGCAGAGCCGCC
>CAZVXI010000004.1:0-42527 GCA_964631295.1 uncultured Isosphaeraceae bacterium | reverse complement strand
GACGAGAGCGAACGCGGTCAACTGGGTTTTGATCGGATGCGCCGTGGTGCAGTTGCTCATCGGCGGGCTGTGGCTCGCAGAGGCGTGGGGGCTCATCGCAATGGCGGGGGGCGTGCTTCTCTTGCCGGTCGCTGTGTTCGGCCTGGCCAAGGGACGATGGATCGAGCCGATCTACGCTGCACAGTTTCTGCTTGCCGCAGCGCTGATCACAACATCCCTGGTGACGGGCAACCTGGTCGTCGGATTGTCTGGCGGGCTGCTGCTCGCACTCATTGGCTCGACAGCTGTTCTCAGCGAGCACATGGCGAGCGTCAGAGCTGCGATAAACCTGCAGGATTCACCTCGCCCTGCACGCGCGACACCCGCGATGGCGCAAACAGAACATCTCCTTCGGCAACTCCATGACGCAGCAATGCTCTCTGATGCTGCAAAGCGCGTGCTGTTTAAGCAGCGCGATGTTGCCGCTGTTCGGCAGGCGGTGCAGGAGGAGATCGCGCGCGGCGCGTTCGATGCTGCGGCTCAACTCTGCGACGATCTTGAGGTGATTCTCGACGAGGGGCCGATGGCACAGCAGCTACGCGCTGCGATTGAAGGTGCGCAGCGGCAGACCCTCGATGACCGATTTCAATCGGACCTCGCTGCTTTCGAGCAACTCCTGCAAGGCGGCAACTGGGCTGGTGCCAGAAAGCAGGCGGACGCGCTTCATGATCGGTACGGCGATCTCATCATCGACACGAGTCTGCATGACCGGATCGGCGCAGCAAAGCGATCGCAGAAGGAGAATCTCCAGCAGCAGTTCCTGCACGCTGCATCACATGATGACCTCGACCAAGCGATGGAATTGCTGCGATTGCTCGATCAATATCTCACCCGCGAGGAAGCGGAACAACTCGGTGAGGTCGCGCAGAACGTGGTCAGCCGCCAACGCGAGCGGCTTGGTCGGGAGTTCCAGCAAGCCGTCAATGATCATGCATGGCACGATGCGGCACGCGTCGGGCAAGCGATCATGAACGAGTTCCCCAACACGAAGATGGCGAATGAGGTTCGGTCGATGATTGACCTCCTTCGTACTCGGGCCACCGAGGCGGCGATCACTTCTCAGACCGGCGGGTGACGTGCCGAAGTGTCCGTGCCCGGCCGATCCTGCCGATGACTACAATGGCCACTGGAGGACAGATTCGATGGGATGGACCCGCGCGCACGTCTTACTGCTTCCGACCATGCTGATCACGCTCGCTGGATGCGAAACGATCTCACAGGACTTCACAGACCTCAGTGAGTCGCTGTCCACGCCGTCGCCTCTTGAGGCTGCGGAGATGATGTTCGATAAGTACAACGCGGACAATCGCAGGCGCGGCACGGTTCTGCTGGCCAACAGCGACTTTGGCGGTGCCCCGCCCTACGTGGAAGCGTATCGGCAGATGGTGGAAGACGAAACGAACCCGCTTGTGCTGGCGGTGGCAGTCCGGGCGCTCGCGCGGCATGGCGATGTCTCTGACGCAGCAGCGATCGCAGGCCATCTTGAGCACGAGAACAGGCAGGTTCGCTGGGAGGCGGCAAAAGGCCTCCAGCGACTTCACGATCCTTCTGTGGTGACGAATCTGTTGACGGTTCTCGGTGAGCCTGCGGAGGACTCGGATGTGCGCATTGCCTCCGCGACAGCATTGGCGCAATACCCCGAGGACCGTGTCTTTCAGGGGCTGGTGCAGGCCCTCTCGTCGCGTGAACTCGCCGTCAACGTGACTGCGGAGAACGCGCTGACCGCGCTGACCGCCCAGTCGTTCGATGGCATCCCCGCGCATTGGCTCGCATGGTACGACGCACAGGTTGCGTCGGGGAGCGACCCATTCCAAGCCGCGGTGGATTACCGCTATCCCACGTACTCACGGAACGAGGCGTGGTGGGAACAGCTTGCTTTCTGGACCCAGCCGATCCGAGAACAGCCGGGCATTCCCGCGGGTCTGACACAGGACCAGCAGCGCACGACCTGGGACGATGAGAGCCCCAGCGGTGACGACTCTTCCGATCAGGGAGCCTCCGGCTCATAGAACCCGCGCGCGGCTGCGAATCTCGCTCACGCCCGCCCGCCAGTCGGGCGATGATTCCGAGATGCGCGCACTCGTTCGACGAGATCAGCAGGTCCGATACGAATCCACATGGGTCGACCCGGTCGCTCAACCGGGCGATGTCATGCTTCGTCCGCGTCGCGTCATCCTGACGGCGGAGGATGCGCTCATCAGCGCAGGGCAGTTCGGGTTCGAGGGTGTGCTCGGAGGATCCTTTGTTGGGATGATCGAGACGGCAGATGACTCATTCCCTGGACTCCCCGGAAAAAACGCGCGTGTCGTTGGCGCGAGGATGACGTCGTGCGGCACGTGTGAACTGTGCAGATCCGGCTTGCGCGTCCATTGTCGTGAGCGCACGGTTCTTGGGCTGCATGGTCGGCACGGATGCCTTGCCGAACGCATTGCGATGCCGAGCAGCAGCATCACAAATGTGCCGGACGAGATTGACGATGATCGTGCTGCGTTTGCATCCCATGTCGCAGCCGCACTTCAGACGGCTCGCCAGGTCACGGTGGAAGCCAAGCCGTACATCACCGTGCTTGGCGACACGCTGACCGGATTGCTCGCAGCACAGATACTCGCGAAGATGAACGCAGCAGTCCGCGTCGTGGGCTGGCACGAACGCAACCTAGCGATTTGTGAGAGGTGGTCCATCAAGCACCGATCCATTGCAGATGTCGGAAGGCGCGGCGATCAGGATGTCATCGTGGAATGTACTGGCTCGGCAGATGGACTTGCCGAAGCGTTGCGCATGGTTCGGCCACGCGGGATGGTGATTCTCCGATCACTTGGCTCTCTCGCGATGACCGAATCGTTCGACATGTCATCGGTCGTTCTCAACGAAGTGCGCATGCGCGGTTGCTGGGCGGGCAATCCTGCCGAGGGGCTGGCAGCCATTGCGCGACAGGACGTTGACGTCCTGCCATTGATCACACGCCGGATGAGACTCGACGATGGTGTTGGCATTCTCAACGCGACGCGCGCGCCCGGCGTGATTGGTGTGATGGTCGACATCTGAGCGCCCATGGCCTGCAGCAGCGCATGCGGCCCGGCCTACAATCGCGTCCGTTGACGGACCAGCCAAGAGATTTCGACTCCGGCTCTGATCAGATGCCACCCGGTGGGATTTCCCCGACCGATGATCCTGCGCACGTTGATGCCGACCTGTGCGATGAAATGGGGGTTGCTGAGATCGATGCCGCCACGGAGGCTGTTGAGGAAGGCGTCATCCGATCCGGGAAACTCGCGGGCAAGACGATGTGGGCAGCCATCTGGATACTCGCCGCACCGGTGCTGCTTCAACAGACCATGCAGGCGTGCGTTGGTATGTTCGACAAGATCATTGCCGGCTCGCTCCCAGAGCAGATGGTGGTCCCGGCCATGGATGGACTTGGCATCGGCTCCTATATCGGCTGGTTCGTGGGAATCGCGATGGCTGGCCTTGGTATCGGCGGGCAGGCGATCATCGCCCGAGCGATGGGGCGAGGCGATACACGCGAGGGGCATCACGCACTCGGGCAGGCAGTAGCGATTTCGCTCGTCTGGGGCACAGTTGTGGGTGTGACTCTGTGGCTCATCGCGTCGCCACTTGCAGCCATCTGCCAACTGTCTCCGGAAGCGACCGAGCACTGCATCACGTACATTCAAGTTCTCTCGCTGTCTATGCCGGCCTGCGCGCTGATGATCGCCGGTGGCATGTGCCTGCACGGTGCCGGTGAGACCACTTGGCCGTCGATCATCGCGATCAGCATCAACTTTGTGAACATTACGATGTCGTTTCTGCTCAGTGGCGTAGATCTCAAGCTGCAGGGGCGCGTGATCGAGAATCCGCTTGATCTTGACTGGCATGTCGCCGGGATTGCTGCTGGTTCATCCATCGCCTACGTTGTCGGAGGGCTCGCGACGCTCGCGGTCATGATTCGAGGCGTGAAAGACCTGCGACTTGAGAAGCGCGACCTGCCGTTCAATCCGCTCATGATCAAGCGCATTGTCCGCATCGGCGTGCCGAACTTCTGTGAAGGTATCTCGATGTGGGCGGTCAATCTGTTTGTGCTGATGGTGATCGGCGTCATCGCCGTGACGGGCACCGGCGGCGAGGGACTTGTCGGCGCGCATGTGATTGCAGTGCAGTGGGAGGCATTCAGTTTCATGCCCGGGTTTGCGATCGGCACCGCGGCGGGGGCGCTGGCTGGGCAATACCTCGGTGCGTCCAACCCTCGCATGGCGCAGAAGGCAGTGGTTGCATGCACCGGAATCGGCGTTGTCGTGATGACAGCGCTCGGCGTACTGTTTTTCTTTCAGGGTGAATGGCTCACCTCTCTCGTGAGCACGCAGGAAGTTCACCTTGAGAACACGCCCAAGCTGCTTGCGATCTGCGGCGTCATGCAGTTGTTCTTCGCGATTACCATGGTTGTGCGGCAGGGGCTGCGCGGTGTGGGCGATACGAAGTGGACGTTCATCATCACGACGTTCTCAAGCTACGCCGTTCGCCTGCCGGCTGCCTATTTGCTCGGCGTGACGTTCGACATGGGTCTGCCAGGAGTGTGGATCGCATTGAGCGGCGAGTTTGCAGTGCGCGCCGCGCTGTTCAGCGCTCGCTTTATCCATGGCGGCTGGAAAAACCTGGAAGTTTGAACAAAAGCACACCCCGGCGAATCGGGCGACGGCCGGGGTGCGACGTGTGGGGTTGCTGGACCCTCAGAAGTCATCAAGGTGCGGGGTCTCGATTCCGCATCCTCGACGCTGACGCTACAACTGGTTCGGAGGAAAGTTGCGATCGTCAGTCTTGGAATCCTCTCGTCGCCCACGAGGAGTGTGGAGAAGGAAAGACGACGTGCACTGCTGCTGGGAGTCAACAGCGCGCGTCGCGTGTGGGAACGTCTGTCAAGCACCCATCGCAAGGCGTTCGCCGAGCAGGTCGGGCAGGCCCGCATGCTCCGATGCGTTTCGCGCTGCAGCGATGTCGTACTCTTCTCGATGAACGACATACCGTCGCCTGTCAAGATCGAGCACCGCGAAGCTCGCACGCGGATCATTGTCGCGAGGCTGGCCTACTGATCCCGGATTCAGCACATAACGGCAATCTTCTTCCAGAATGATCTCGACACCATCAACTGGCGTGAATGACGCGATGTCGGCTGGCGCGAGTTCATCTTCGGGATTGAGCGAGGCAACCTCGAACATCGCAGGTACATGCGTGTGGCCGATCAGGCAAATCTGCGTGTCGAAGCCTCGGAATGCCCGGGTTGCCATCACTGAGTCGTGTACGTACGAGTTGGATGCCGGGGTTGGGCAGTCGTGGATGCACATGACCGATTCATCGATGTATTCGACCAGCGGCATCGCAGTGATCATCTTCGTGTGCCGCTGGCCGAGGATGTTGCGTGTCCATCGCAGTGCATGGCGGGCCATGGAGTTGAACCCTGCAACCCGCGTCGGATCCAGCACAGCCTCCTCGTGGTTCCCTCGAATGCAGACTGAGCAGTTTGTCTCAACCAGCTCCAGGCACTTGTCCGGAGCAGGGCCATACCCGACAACGTCGCCGAGGCAAACGATGTCATTGACGCCCATCTCGTTGAGGCGGGCGAGGACGGCCAGCGTCGCGTGCAGGTTTCCATGCAGATCTGAGATAATTCCGATGCGTGTCATTGTTTTCCAACCTCCCCTGAGGCTTCCCTCGTAACTGATCTTCACTGAGCGCACGTGCACCGGAAACGACCATTCTCGGTCGTGAATCAAGTCTCAATCATGGAGTCTTGTGCTGCCCCGGTGGGGTGCCTTCGCCATTTGTCTATCGGATTTGACGCACGAGAGTTGCCAATCTTCCACCGAAAAGTCGGAGAAAGGGCAAAAATGTCACTGGCCGGTGATTTCTGAACAAAAAACAGAGCATCGCTGAACACCTGGCCCCGGTTTCGGGCTCTGTAAGCGATCCCAAACGAGCGCCTGGGACGGCCTGCTCCCTCTCGATACCCTGGGAAGTCTCCCGAACGGCGAACGCAGTGCGATCCCCGCGCGTTGGCATGTTGGGGACCTGCTCAGCCGTCAGAATCCGACTTTCGAAGATCAAAGCACAACAATCTGGCAGGCTGCCGATCGTTCCCGAATCGCTCCCGGCGGTTCTGGCACACATAGAGCAGTCCATGGCTGATCGCAGGTGGAGTCCAAGTCTCATTTGCCCGGAAGAGCGATACCCGCCCAGTGACCCTCGCGCCCGCCGGATCAAGATCGACCCACAACAAATGGCCATTATCGCCGAGTACGAGAGCCCGCCCCTCGACGTACAGCATCGATCCCTCACCGATCGACATCGGTACTGTCTGCAACTCGCCGTTGTACAGGAGTTCTTCATCCCACACGATGTCCGTTCGCGAGCGCTCCGCACCTGTGGTCAGATCAAGACACACCATGGCACCCGCACGATCAGAGCGACCATCGATGAGGTACAGATACCCGCCGACGACCAGTGGTGTGGAGAACTGCACACCGACACGGCGATTCTTCCACACCTGCTCGAACGTGCCGTCGGAGGCGATGTTGACGCGCGCTGTGCCGACACCGTAGGAGGCCGTCAGATATACCGCGCCCTCTTCAACAACCACGGGATTTGAACCGTTGACAGACTCGAAAGTCCGGCTGCGGAAAGGATGTTCCAGCACAACACGACCGTCTGAAGGATCGATCACCAGCAAACCGCCGGTGGGTGGCCGTGTCTTACCACCCGTTACGACAAACACGTGCTCTTTGCCGTGGAGCATACCAGCGACCGGTGAGGCACACGACGGGCCCCACTTCGAGCCAGCTTTCCAAATGACGTTGCCAGTCTGTGTATCAAAGGCGACAACACTTGCACCCATGTTGGCGCCGCCAACATTCTGGATGAGCATGTTGTTGAGTACAAGCAGGCTGGGCACGACGCCGAAAAACTGGTCCGGCACGTTGAACTCTTCAGTCGGGTTTCGATGCCAAATGACACTGCCATCTGAGAGGTCAAGGCAGAACAGCGGTCCTCCCACGCTGTGGAAGAAGACTTTGCCGTCCGCGATGACTGGCGCGGCTCGCGGCCCATTGTCGGAAATGTACTCACCGCGGAAGTCGCACGGGTGCGTGTGCCGCCAGTAGCGCATGCCTGTCTCTGCATCGAGGCAATCAAGGTGCATGCCGCTGCCATCACGATGCGCGAGCACAAGCTTGCCGTCGGCGATTGCGGGCGCCGCATATCCGTTCCCCGTGTCGTAGGTCCACAGCAGGGATGGTGGATCGGCTTCGAAGTCCGTTCGCAGCGGAGTTTCAGTGCAGTGACCGTTCTGGCCGGGCCCAAGCAGGCCGGGCCAGTCATGAGTTATCGCGCCGGCCGACAATGGTCGCGGTTCACCGTGCGTGGTCAGCTCGTCCGTCTTGTGCGCTCTGGGCGCGGAGCCATCTTGCGCGCGGGTCATGCTCGCTGAAAGCAGCACGAGCAGGGCCATTGGGATCAACTGAAACTGAAGCACATTGCCCTCCTCGACATGTCCCGTTCTTGATCTCATCGCGGTCATGATGCATTGGCTTCGGATGGATGCGCCGACTTCTCGTCTGTCTCCGCAGCCTTGCTGTCCTTCTGCGACGAGGCATCTTTCTCGGCCTGCTGCCGTCGCTTGATGCCCTCGATTTTGGCTTTGTCCGGGGCGAGGATCATTGTCATCCGGCGGCCGGCCATGCGAGGTGGCATCTCCACCTTGCTGATGTCTTCGAGCGTCCCGATGATGTCCTTCATGCGGTCGTCGCCGCGACCGCGGTGCATCATCTCGCGTCCTCGGAAGTTCTGCACGATCTGAACCTTGTGGCCGTCCATGAGAAACTGTCGCGCCTTGTTGAGCCGAATCTGAATGTCGTGCGGGTCGATCTTCATGGACCGCCCCAGCCGCACTTCTTTCATCTCCGCCGACTTGGACTTCGCACGCTGGGCCTTTTCCTTTTTGGACTGGTCATATTTGAACTTGCCGTAGTCGAGAATTCGACACACCGGCGGCGACGAGTCTGGTGAGACTTCAACAAGATCAAGCCCCGCCTCCTGAGCGCGGCGAAGAGCTTCAGAAGTCTCCACGACACCCACCATCTCGTCATTCTCATCGATGAGGCGGATTGGACTGATACGGATCAGGCCGTTCATGCGCGGTCCGCGGCGAACATTGTCCTGAGGTCGATAGAAGCGGCGACGTGCGATGGGTTAATCTCCAGTGAAACAGACGTACAGATGATGACCGCTGGCCGCGATCATTATGGAACCACGTAACATGAGCCGCGATCGGGCGGCTGTACGTGGCGGGTTGGCATATCGGGATGACGCACAGACGGGAGTCATCGACTACCGGCGTCTCGAAGGGATCGACATGGATGTTGGCTCTTGAAGGAGCTATCTCCGGCGGTCCAGAAAATCCTGCCGCAGAACACGGCAACTGATTACAGGATACCTGTTATCGACCTCGCAGGCAAGGTTCTGAACCCCGATTACACCGATGCCGCCCCGAAGAGCTTCTCCCGGACCGAAACCTCACCTCGTGATGTGATCTCACGGCGGAGGCCCTCCACGAAATCGTCGAGCGGCACGGCCCCGAGATCCTGCTTGGTGCCAAACGCCCGGACGCTGACGGTCTGGCTCCCCGCCTCGTTGCCGCCCACGATCAGCAAATAGGGGATCTTCATCGATGTGCCGACCTTGATCTTCGCCTGAATTCGCTCATCCGACGAGTCAAGCGTCGCCCGTGCCCCAATCGACTTGAGATTGGCCAGCACCTCGCTGGCGTAATCCACCGTCTTTTCCGAAATGGGTAAGACTCGCACCTGTTCCGGAGCAAGCCACGCGGGGAACGCGCCGGCAAAGTGCTCGATCAAGACCGCGCAGAATCGCTCCATCGAGCCGAACGGCGCGCGGTGGATCATGACCGGTCGGTGCGGCTTGTTGTCCGGGCCGATGTAACTCAGGTCGAAGCGCTCAGGCAGGTTGTAGTCCACCTGGACGGTGCCAAGCTGCCATTCGCGCCCGATGACATCCTTCACAACAAAGTCGATCTTCGGCCCGTAGAACGCCGCCTCGCCGGGCTCTTCACTGAACGGCTCATCCAGGGTGGCCGCGGCAGAGCGGCAGGCGTGCTCGGCCTTGTCCCAGTTGCGCGCATCGCCGACATACTTTGAGCTGTCCGGGTCGCGCAATCCGACGCGCACGCGATAGTCACTCATCTTGAGCGTGTGGAAGATAATCCGCACAAGTTCCAGGCATCCCTGAAGCTCCTCTGCGAGTTGGTCTTCAGTACAGAACAGGTGCGCATCATCTTGTGTGAAGCCGCGCACACGCGTGAGGCCACCGATTTCGCCGGACTGCTCCCAGCGGTACACGGTGCCGAACTCTGCGAGGCGCACGGGCAGGTCGCGGTAGCTTCGCGGCTGACTGTCGTAGATCTTGATGTGATGAGGGCAGTTCATCGGCTTGAGCAGGTAGCCATCGATGTCGCCTTCTTTCATCAGGTTGGCAAGCTCCGCGCACGAGCATCCCTCTTTCGCGAGCGTCTGCATGTGATCGTGATCGATCAGCGGCGGGAACTGACTCTCCTGGTAATAAGGGAAGTGCCCGGAGGTCTTGTACAACTCCAGCTTGCCGACATGTGGCGTGTATACCTGGTGATAGCCCTGCCGCGTTAGTTCGGAAGAGATGAACTGCTCCAACTCACGGCGCACCGCAGCACCATTGGGCGTCCACAGAATCAGACCCGATCCAACCGCTTCATCCGTGTGGAACAGGTGCAGTTGTTTGCCCAACAGACGATGATCTCGTTTCTTTGCCTCCTCGAGTTGCTGCAAGTACGCCTTGAGCTGTTTGCGATGGACGAACGCTGTGCCGTACACACGCGTCAGTCGATCGGAGTCGGCGTCGCCGTGCCAATAGCTCGATGCAAGTGACATCACCTTGAAAGCGCCGATGCGCCCTGTCGATGGCACATGCGGCCCTCGGCAGAGGTCTTCCCAGTTCTCACCGGACTTGCCTGTCACGTACCAACTCAGCTCATCACTGCCGGCCTCAATCGCGCGCTCGGCGTTATCGATCTTGTACTTGCTGCCTTCTTCCTTGAGCTTCTTCATGCCAGTTTCGGCAGGCATGTCAACCCGCGTGAACGGGCGATCCTCCTTGATGATCTGCTCCATCTGTTTCTCGATCGCATCGAAATCCTCTGTCGACAGCTCGCGATCATCAGGGAATGCAATGTCGTAGTAGTAGCCGTTCTCGACCGGCGGCCCGTACACGAGCTGCGCTTCGGGCACAATGCGCTGGATCGCCTCAGCCATCACATGCGCGCAACTGTGTCGGATCAGGTACAACGCATCCGGGTCGGACTCCTTCTCACCCGGCCGCGCGGTGATGATCTCCAGCCGCGCATGATCGGCGATCGGCATATCCAGATCGCTGAGCACGCCATCGATCTTCGCGCCCAGCGCGCTGGCTGCGAGACCCGGGCCGATGTCTGAAGCAACATCAGCTGCGGTGACAGGGCCGTCATATTCCTTAATCGATCCATCCGGCAGGGTGATGCGAGGCATGTTGTATCCAATCGGTCGAACGCGATGCGTGGCCAAAAACAAACGAAGCACGGCTGGTTGCCGCGCCTCTGGGTGATTCGTGTTTCACATCTTCACTCGAACAGCGACGGCCTTATCCGCAATCCGGGCACGGAGTCGTCGCTGCTCGGCACATGTCGCTGTTCTCTGGCATGTCGTGTGAGGATAACCCGCGGAGTCGGCGTGTCAATCAGAGCCTGTTTCGACCAGTCTGGGGGCCGACACTGGCTTTTGTCCATTTCTGAACGCTTGGTCGACGCGTGCCTCTCTAGACTGTGTGAGATTGCGAGATACGACCATGTACACACGACGAGAGATGCTTCGGGCCGGTGCGGCCATCAGCATGGGATTCCTCGGGCTTCGGCAATGGCTTGCCAGTGGTGGCCGAGTCGACGTGCTTGAAGACGCCGGCTTTGGCCCGCTCACGCCCGACCCTCACGGCGTGCTCGATCTGCCTGCGGGATTCTCCTATCGGATCTTCTCCAAGCAAGGCGAGCGGATGGATGATGGACTGTTTGTGCCCGGTCTGCACGACGGCATGGCAACCTTCCCCGATCCCGATGGCCTCACCATCCTCGTGCGCAATCACGAAGTTCACCGACACGGCCCACGCTACGGAGCCTTTGGCTGGCAGAATGAGTTGTTGGGCACCGTCGACCGAAGCAAGGTGTACGATGCCGGCTTCGGCCGCGATCCAAGTTTGGGCGCAACGACCACACTCGTGTACGACACACACCGGCAGGAACTCAGGCAGCACTCGCTGTCACTGGCAGGCACCAACTACAACTGTGCCGGCGGACCGACCCCGTGGGGAAGCTGGATCAGTTGTGAGGAAACACAGCAAACCGCAGACGCTGAACACGAGCACGACCATGGTTTCGCGTTCGAAGTTCCAGCAACCACGAAAATCGCTCTGGCAGACCCTGTACCGATCAAGGCGATGGGGCGGTTCAAACATGAGGCGATCGCCGTCGAACCCGCGAGCGGCGTCATCTATCAGACTGAAGACATCGGCGACGGGCTGTTTTATCGATTCATACCGCATGAGCCCAGCCAACTGCTCAAGGGCGGCCGCCTCCAGGCGTTGTCCGTGACCGACCAGCCTTCACTCGATACACGCAACTGGCCCGAACCCGACGAAGAGGGCAACCGCGTCGGCCCGGCAACGGTGCGCGTCCGGCCGGGTGAACGCCTGCCCGTGCGATGGATCGACCTCGATGAGGTTGAAAGCCCCGAAGGAGACTTGCGGCTCCGAGGCTTCGAGTCAGGCGCAGCGAAGTTCTCCCGCGGCGAAGGTCTGTGGTTTGGACGCGATGCTGCATTCTTTGCCTGCACTGATGGCGGCCCGGCGCAACGTGGGCAGATCTGGCGTTACACACCCAGCCCGCATGAGGGAACCGACGATGAAACAACCCAGCCCGGCGAACTGGAACTGTTCATCGAATCAGAAGATGATTCGATCCTTCGGAACTGTGACAACGTGACCGTCTCTCCCTGGGGCGATCTGATCGTCACCGAAGATGGCAGGGGGCCGGACAAGATCGTTGGCATCACGCCCGAGGGTGAGATGTATCTGCTGGCTGTGAACAAGTTGAGCAGCTCCGAGTTAGCTGGCGCGACATTCTCGCCAGATGGCTCAACGCTGTTTTTCAATATTCAAAACGAGGGTGTCACCGTTGCCGTGACCGGCCCGTGGGATCGCGCCGGCCGCACTGGGATGTGATCACTTTCGCTGCCAGACCTTGTCGTTGTATTGCTGCGACTGGCCGCGGGGGACGGTGATGGGCTGCCATGCTTCGCGCGCGAGGAGCTTGGCGATGAGCACGATCTGCCCGGTGTGATACCCGTAATGATCGACCTGCCGCGTGATCGCGCGGATGACAGTGTGCGGCTTGCCGCGGATCACGATCTCGCGGCCAAGATCTGCGTCGGTCAGTTCGCGAAGCGCATCGAACACGGTTCGCCAGCCACGCTCCCAGGCGGCGAGCATGTCTTCGCGCGTGTCGAGCGTGTCGATGAACTCATCATCGCGGTTGCGATCGGGCTTCTCGCCATCGGTGGTAAGGAAGTCCGTCCAGCGCGATCGCATGTTGCCCGCCATGTGCTTGACGATGACTGCGATCGAGTTGGCATCGTGGCCGATGACTTCGTGCAATTGATCATCGCTGACTTGTGCGATGGCACGCTCGGCGAAGCGCTTCTGGTATTCGAAGCTCTCGACGGCGGCTTGGATGACGTCTCTTCGCGCTGAGTCGGACATGACCTGATTGTACGGGTCGCGAGCGCAGAAAAAAGCCCGCTCCGGGAGAGGAGCGGGCTGCATTTGCATTGACTCGAACGACGTTCGTTACGGCAGGAGCTCAATGAGATTGATCAGCGTTTCAGTCTCAGCCGCGATAGCGTCCTTCTCAGGCGAATCGGCCATCCAGTCGCGCGGGTGTGGCTCGCCATCAACCTTCTTGAGCAGTGCCTCAAGCAACTGCTCGGCCGCCTGATCTCTGTTGTTGTCGAGCAGGAGCGATGCGACGAAGGCAAGATTCGTCAGCGCGATCCGTCGTCCTCGTTTCGCACGGTTGTTGCGACCCTCGAACACGCTCAGTGGCGTGTTGTAGATGTCGACCGCGAGATCGTACGTGAGATCGGCGATGACTCCGATCGACGCACCCGGGGTAAGCGGGGAATCATCAACGGCATCATCCAGGCCGTCGCCGTCGGTGTCAGCATTACACGGATCGGTGCCGAACGCGACTTCATCACCATCGAGCAGGGTGTCGCCGTCGGTGTCAGCGTTGGTCGGATCCGGACCGCAGGTGATGTCGAGGACTTCTTCACCATCGGTCAGGCCGTCCCCGTCAGTATCAGGGTCGTTGGGGTCGGTAAAGTAGATGCTGAGTTCCTCATCATCAGTGAGTCCATCACCGTCGGTGTCAGCAATCTCTTTGGACGCGGTCACGACAGCCTCGCTGCCATCAGTGAACGCGAGTTCAAACGTCAGCAGGCCATCGTCATTGAGCGCGGCAGTACGTCCGTCTTCGCCGCCGCTGCCCGTGCCTGCCAGCGTCACGGCTGCGACAGTGCGGACGTCGCCGGAAGCGACATCAAAGCCATCGCCCACAAGAGCAACCACGTCGAGTGAATCGCTCGCTGCGTCGTACAGCCAGATTCCGGTCCCGCTGAAGAGCCCGCCGGCATCCTGAAGCAGCGCGAAAAAGGCAACATCGCCGTTCGCATTGGAAACAGGCGTTGCGAAATCGAGGAAGAAGTCGCCCGTTCCGGGTGCTGTATCGCCGTTGCGCGCAATCAGCGACAAGAAGCCGGCAACATCAGCCCAGATGCCTCCACCAGTGCTCGCGCCGCCCGCATCTTCCAGCGTGGCGAAGAAACTCACTTGTCCCGCGCCATTCAGAACAGGATTACCGAAGTTCGAGAAATTGTCGCTTGTGCCCGGAGCAGCGTTTCCAGTTTGCGCAACAAGCGCCAGTGAGCCGGATGAATCCGTGAACACAGCCGCGCCACTCGGCACACCGCTCGCATCCTGCAGATCAGAACGAAACGCAATCTCGCCCGCGTTGTTGATGGCAGGATTACCGAATGTTCGGAACTCGAGCCCTGTTACCGGTGCGGCATCACCATCGCGCGCGACGAGGTGAATTGCCCCGAGATCATCCTGCAACCACAGGCCTCGCCCTGCCGCTGCGCCCCCTGCATCCTGCAACTGACCGGAAAACGCAAGAAACACTGAATCGCTCAGGACCGGGTTGCCAAGTGCGGAGAAATCAACCGAGGTGCCGGGCGCCGAGTCACCCTGCTGCGCGACAAGCGTCAGCGATCCACCATCCTGCAGCCAGATGCCGCGCCCGGCAAATGCGCCGCCTGTATCCTGCAAAGTCGCGAAGAACGCGATCTGTCCTGCGCCATTCTGTGCAGGATTGCCAAAAGTCGAAAACTCGTTGGGTGTCCCCGGTGCCGGCGCGCCGTCTCGTGCGAGCAGACTCAGTACACCACCTGATTCAGACCAGATGCCGCGCCCGGCAAAAACGCCGCCTGCATCCTGCAGTGTACCGGAGAAGACGACATGCCCGGCATCGTTCAGGACTGGTGAGGTTATGGTTCGAAAATCAAGCGATGTGTCTGGCGCCGGTTCCCCGTCGCGCCCGATCAGATCAAGCGCTCCCGTTGCGTTCGAAAACACTCCAGACCCGGACGGTGTCCCGCCGCCATCCTCAAGCAGCGCCGACACGACGATCTGGCCAACACTGTTGACGGCCTGGCCTGTAAAGTTGCTGTAGAAGTCCAACGTGCCGGGGGCCGGATCCTGAGAAACAGCGATGACGTCGTAGGTGATGTCGCCCCTCGATGGCAGCGTCCAGACGAGGACTCCTGCAACTGCTGACAAAACGACACTGCGAGATACGTGGTTGATCATCTGGGATCATCTCCTTTCGCCGTGCCGCGCGGGCTGGACCTGAAACCGCGCGACGTTTGATTGTTATCCTAATCGGATATGCCCATTCCAACAGCGCGAAAAACGCTCGGTTGCCCAAGAGTGACTAATTCCGTTCGTTCCTGCCGACGAAAGCGGGGCTGAAAACGCGCGCAACCTCAGCGGCGCAGCGTGTTTGCGATTCGCAGCGGCTCAGTGTTTCATGCGTGAAAATGCAGAGGCCCGACGATTTAATCGGTGCTTTTCATTTGCGGATAGATGAGCACGCGGTCGTGTGCGAGCAAGATGATGTCGTGCGCACCATCACCAGTCACGTCTGCGACGGCAACCTGGCTGGGCTGGAACTCACGTGATGACCCGCCGCTGAAGATCTTTGTCTCGAACACCTGGAACCCTGTCGCATAGAGCATCCGGCCGGTCTGCGAAAATGTGAAAATCTCGCACATCTGCTCACCCGCGTCGAGTGAGATCATGTCCTGGAAGCCATCTCCGTTCACATCACCGCTGGCCAGTTCGTGCTGGAGCCGGCGTTCCTCGCTGGTGCGCCACGAATCGAGTTCCTTGAGATCGACTCGTTCTCCCGCGAGCCGGACGACCGCGAAGCCGCTGTCGCCGATTGCGAGCACGTTGGGTTCTCCATCTCCGGAGAAGGCACCGGCATGCAGTGCGTTGAAGGTGAAGCCTCGCACATCCACGGATTCCAGTTCCTCCCAGTCAGATGATGCGTTGCGCGCAATGATGACCAGTCGATTATTCTCACTGTCGGCTGCGATGATGCGATCCGGCAGAAGCGCTGTTGACACCACGTCCGATGAAGCATCCGCAGCGTTGATCTGATCAACAACCTGCCAGCCCGGACTGATTCCATCACCGGGAATCGGATCGTACCGCAACGCCCGCACGTAGTTGTTGTCGGCGATGAGCAGTTCCGAGAGACCATCGCCATCGATGTCGTATGCCTCCGCATTCTCTGCGGTAGCAGCTTTCACGAGACCGAACTGGCCCATTGCTTCGGATTCAGTCAGTTCAAAGCCTGTTGCGCCTGCGTACAACATGGTCATTGGCTTATCGCGCGTGAAGAGCAGCAGGTCTGTACGACCATCCTGATCCGCATCGAGCGCGAGGATTGTCTCTGGTGCCCGGCTGAGCGTTCCAAGGTCGATTGTGTCGCGATGGCCGTCCGGCGCGATGAGATCAATCACATGCTTGCGACCGGATTTCGCGATCACGGCGACACGCGGGCCAACATCGAGATCGACAAGGTTCATGGCGACTGGCGTGTAGCCATCCGACAGCGTCAGCGGCCGCGGGAAGGGGATCTCGCCATCCGGACCAAAATCGCTGCGGCCGACGACGCCTTCCTCTTCCGAGAGAACGAATATCTCCGCGTAGGGATCGTCATCAACATTACCCGCCACGCAGTAATCGACATCAGTCAGTGTCGGATGTAGTTCCGGCGCCAGCAGACCTTTGCCGGGCACCTGGCGATACACCGCAAGGGCGTTGGCGACTGTGTCGGTCGCAATGAGGTCGAGCAGGCCGTCGGCGTCAAGGTCAAAGACCACATGATCGCGTTTTCGACTCTTCGCGTTGGTGAAACTGTACGCTCTCAAAGCTGCATCACGGTCGCCATACTGCTTGATCATCGTCGTGGTCACGCCGTAGATCGCAATGCGCTTTGACACACGTTCGATGGCGGCAAGGCGTGCAGCAGATTCATTTGGAATCCGGACAGAGTCGAGTTCTCGAAGTGGCGGCATCTCAAAGCGCAACTGCGCGTTCACGGACTTTTCTTCACGATCCTGTGTCGCGAGCCAGAGTCGGACGGGGGCAGCATCTTCGGGGATGACGCCAGCAATGTCAGTCAGCCCGTCGCCGTTGTAATCTTCGAGCATGAAGGCGACGAGATCCTGTCCGGTTGCAAGGACCATTGGCTCCCCGAGCGCATCTGCGTCGAGTGGCCAGATGTGCAGTTCACCACTCACGATCGACAACAGTTCGGCATCTGCATCGCCGATGACATCCGCAACCGCGAACGCGTTGCGTTGTGCCTGAAGATTGCGCACGCGATGGCGGCGGGAAATCTCGAACTCACCGCGTGTGACCTGCCGGAGGAAGACGATTGCCTCAGGCGAACCACCGTACATCAGGTCGGTCATCCCGTCGCTGTCGAAGTCGTGCGCGACGACACCGTTGACCTGATGCGTGACTGATATGTTCTGCCGACGGTACCGCCAGTGCTCGGGGAACTCGTTGACATCCACAGATGCACTGTCGACATCATTGGGCGAGGCATCTCGTTTCTGGTAGTGCACCTCGATGCGGCTCATGGAGTTGTTAGCGGCGATGATGTCGGTCAAACCATCATCGTTGATATCCGCGACGGCGAACGGACCAGCACCGCGGCCGATCTTCAGAACCTCGAGCCCCTCGAACCCAAAGTAGTTTGCCAGGTCCTGCCCGGCAGCTGCCGTCGAGAACATCGCGTTGCCGGCGATGACCAGGAGAACAGAAAACTTCGAGACGGGTTTGCTGGTGGCGATCATGTGAGTGGTTCCAACGGTCGAGAAAAGGGATGGTCATACCGATCTTCGCGTGAGCGCGGATTGCGTGGCCTGAGCCGGGCATCCTATACTGAGTCGATCGAAGTCCGCTCAGTCGTGAGGTGATTATGAAGAAATACCGAACAGTTGCGATTCTTGTGATCGCTTCCGCGTGCGTAGTCGCAGTTCCAGTGGGGGTGGCAGCAGATGTCGTCACCCTGACAAGTGGGGCCGAGGTGACCGGAAAGGTGCTCAAACGCAACGACCGCAAGGTCTGGATCGACGTCGGTCCGGATGTGCTCGAGTTCGATATCGAGTACGTAGCGGATGTCACGATGTCGGCGGCAGATGAGGCCATCACGACTGAGAGAGAATCGCTTTTCTTCACCGCCGAGAACCTTGCAGAGCGTTCGCCGAAGGAACAGGCCAAACGCATCGGCCCGGCAGTCATCAAGGTCGCCACTCCCGGAGGTCTTGGGTCGGGTGTAATCATCAATCCCGCTGGTCATGCAATCACCAACGCGCACGTGATCCAGGGGGAAACGACCTTGCGATGCACGGTCTGGTTGCCGCAGAACGATGGCACGCTCAAGCGGATCACGATTGAGGACATTGAGATCCTCGCTGTGAACAACCACCTCGACCTCGCGTTGCTTCGCCTGACCCATCCTGATGGCGAGCCGTTTCCATATGCACCAGTCGAGCGTGACGAATCAATCGAGATTGGGCAGACTGTCTTTGCCATTGGCAATCCGCTGGGGCTTGAACGAACACTGAGCCAGGGGGTTGTGTCGACGAAACAGCGAAGCTTCGATGGAATCTCATACATTCAAACGGACGCCGCGATCAACCCGGGAAACTCGGGCGGCCCGCTGTTCAACACAACCGGTGAAGTGATCGGCATCACCAATATGGGAATTCTCGGCGGAGAAGCACTTGGCTTCGCGATTCCAGCACGATATGTGAAAGATTTCATTCGCAATCGCGAAGCATTTGCGTTCGACAAGGACAACCCCAACTCGGGCCACAACTATCACAAGCCACCAACACGCAACACCCCCGGCGCGCCACCGCAACTCGAAGATGGCACATCCGGCGGAGAATCAAGCAACTCATAAACAGACCGCTGGACAATACACTGGCGAAAGCGAGAGGAACACATGAATCAGATGATCCTGCATGGGAGCGCCACAGCATTGCTCGCGCTCACGACGTTTTGCTCGGCAGATGACCTTGCCATCGAGCGCATCGCGCCTGAGAACTCCTTCCTGGTCGTTGGTGTGAAGGACGTCGCCGCCCTCAAGACGGACTACCAGAACTCGGGATTCGCGCGCCTCTGGGAAGATGGACCAATCCGAGACTTCATCGAGCAAATGAGCGGGCAGTCGTTGGATGACATGGACGGCCAGTTCGAGCAGATGATCGCTGAGATGGGATTCGATCCCGAAGACTTCGTGATGCCCACGGGCGGCGCGGGCATGGCCATGTATATGGCGGAGAATGACGAAGGCATCCCGATGCCGGCGACGCTCAGTTTTGCCAACTACGGCGACAACGCTGAGAAATTCTCCGGCCTGATCGAGAAGATGCTGGAAGAGGGTGTGAAGAACGATGCGATCACGTACGAGTTGAACGAGATCGGTACCCGTGTGGTGTACTCGATCGACATCCCGCAGGAAGTTGCCGAGTTACAGGGGGAGATGCCCCAAGGAATGCAGGTGGGCGGTCTGCCGCTTCCAGTGCCTGACATTGGGGCGATGATCGGCTCTTACGATCAGATGCACATCGTGCGGCATCGCACATCGTTCTTCGCCAGCACGCAGATGGACCGCCTTGCCGAGACACTGAACCTGCTCGACAACGATCACGCAACCGAGTTCATGTTGCGTGACGCCTATCGCGGCGCATCGCGACAGATCGGTACGCAGCAGGATGTGTACGGCATTTTCTTTGTGGAGCCATTGATGCAGGCCATCGCCATGCAGCAGCCCATGGTCATGATGGTGCAGCCGATGATTGCAATGGTTGTTGGCGACGTTCAGGCGATGAGCGTCGGCATGAATCTCAACGCAGCCGGGTCGGACATGGACATGACCGTCGGCATCTTCATGCCAAATGGCATGATGGGCCTCACCTCATTGATGGATGAGAACATGCCGATGACCGCGCCACCGTCGTTCGTCAGCCCGAATGCGGTGAGTTATTCAACAACCGCCATGGACTTCGCTGGCCTGCTCGACGTCGTTGCACCGCTGCTGGGTGCCAATCCAATGATGGACGGCGAAGAGATGATGAATCAGATCAACATGATGTTCGGGCCGATGCTCGATGCGCTCGGCAACAAAATGTACACGGTCGGCATGAAGAGCGATTCGGGTGCCGGACAGATGTTCGCGATGGAATGCCGGGATCAGCAAAAGTTTGAAGAAGCGTTTTCAGGCATCGCGCCCATGTTGGGTTTTCAAGCGCGCGACTTCCTCGGCAACCGCATCTATGGGATGGATATGGGCATGCTGGATGTTCCGGCCATGCCGGGCACGCCCGATTCACTCGGCATCGGCGGCGGGCATGTATTCATCGGAACATCGAACGCTGTTGAGCAGGCGCTCCGCGCCGTTGCGGATGATCAGGCTCTGTCGATCACCGAGGAACCGCTGTATCAGAACGCGGTCGGAGCGATCCCAAGCGGCGAATATGTCAGTTGGGGCTTCACGAACATCGTCGAGATAGTTCGCAGCGTCATGGAGCAACAGCAGCTTGCAATGCAGCAGATGGTCGAAGACATGCGTCAGTGGGATCCGGAACTCGCTGACGAGCTGGCCGCAGAGGCCATGGCAAGTGCTGAGATGTTCCAGATGTTCGACTTCGAAGCACTTGACGAATATGTAGGACCGATGGTCGGCACGGTGAAGGCTCACGATGATGGTTTCGTTGTCAAGTCACGTCTGCTGAAAGCAGGCAGCGAGTAAGCGATTCACACGGCTGATTGCACCCTTTGAAGCCCCGAATGACTCGGGGCTTTTTTGCGCGCCCACGCGTCGAACTCACGTCCATCCGATTGCAAAGAACACCGCTGTGAACAGCAGGTCCGCGAGGATCACCATCACCACAGTCTGAACAACGGTGTTCGTCGTCGCCCGGCCCACACCGGCCGCTCCGCCTGATACGCGCAGACCATTGAAACATGCAATGAGACTCAGAATCGCCCCGAACACCACGGACTTGAGCAAGCCCGTAAGAAAGTCGGTCATCGACAGTTGGGCGAGCGTGTTGTCTTTGTAGAGTTCGTAAGGAACCCCCAGTGCACCCACTGTGATCGCCCCGCCTGCAAAAACTGCGGTCACATCGCCGAGGATGGTGAGCAGCAACAGGCTGAACGTTGTCGCAAGGACGCGCGGCACGACGAGAAACCGAACCGGATTGAGCGCATGCGCTTCGAGTGCTTCAATCTCTTCGCCCACAACCATCGTCCCAAGTTCCGCGGCGATTGCAGCACCTGCGAACCCTGTCAGCACGATGGCAGCGATGAGCGGCCCAAGTTCGCGAAAAACAGCCACGCCGACGATATTCGCAACCTTGTCCTGCTGGCCGAACTCCTCGAGCGACGGATGCATCTGCAGCGCGAGGATGAATCCAATCGCTCCGGATACGAGCATGACAATGCCGACGGACCGCACACCGGAGCGGACAATCTGCGTCACAACTGCTGTTCGCCCGATGCGCACGTGGCGTGATACAAACGATCGGTACACCCATCGGCTGACGTCGTAGAGCAGGTATCCGATCCCGCCGAGCAGTTCGAAGAACGTCACCCAGATGGCACCCCATGCATCGAGTAAACGCACAAGGATGTTGGCCTGCGTTGGCTGGTTTGGGGCGTCCAATCCGTGGCACCTCTTTCTGCAGCGCGGTTACGCGCTGAGTGCGTCGTCCGTTGACGCGACAATCGTAAAGACCATGTCAAGCCGAGCGATTTCAAAGATCGACCGAACCTTGTCCTGCATCGCTCACAGGACGAGTTGACTGCCCTGTCTGCGGGCTGTCTGCATGGCTTCAACGAGTGTTGCAACACCGGATGAATCCATGTAGGGCACATCGTGCAGATCAATGATCAACCGTCCGGGTTTATCACGCTGCGCTTCGGAAAGATGATGCCGCAACGCCGGCGAGCGGCTCAGGTCAATCTCTCCTTGGGGCCGCAGGATCATCGCGTCATCGTGCAACTCACACTGCACTTCGATATCGGCTGGGTCAGCCATGGTGAGATTCGCTTTCCGCCCGCGGGCCAGTGGTGGATTCTTCTTCGATGCTTGCACGACGTTTGACAAGTGTCAATCGCATGCCACCTTCCCGGCGCTGATCGTATTGGGCATGGTCCATGACCTCCCGAATGATGTACACGCCCAAGCCGCCCGGCCGAATGTCTTCCAGATCGCGCGGCTGGATTGCATCTGGATCGACCTGCCTGGCGTTGTCTTCGATCACGATCATCAAGCCCGGTTCGTCCGGACCGTCTTCTTCACTGTCCAGCGCCCACAGCTTGACCCAGATTCGCCCATCCTCGCGGCGCTCATAGCCGTGATTGATGACATTGCATAAGGCCTCATCGACGGCGAGCGAGATTCGGCCGCATTGCACCTCGTCGAAGTTCAGCCGCTGGGCGACATTCGCCACCATTGCGCGGGCTGCCGCCAGATAGCGCGGATGGCTTGCCATCTCAAAGGAGACATCGGGTTGAGAGTGAACGTCTGGGAGACCCATGGGAGTTGATCTTTCGCTCAGCCGCCCGGTGGCGGCACCGTTGCCAGATCGTCTTCGGTCGATCGGACGGCTCGACTCGAAAAGCCCTCCTTATGCGCATCAAACTGCCCGGCATCAACCGCCTCGACCCAGCGTCGCACGGATTCGAGCCTCTCTGCCCGCGGAGCATCGTGGCGATAGCCGAGGTCTTCGCCGGTCAGGTCACGCAATGTCCTGATCGCAGCCCATCGCACTGCGATATCGCTCGATGTCAGTTGCCTCACAAGGTCGGCGATGCGCGAATGATCGCGCTCCCGTGCAGCTTGCGAGATCGCCTCCAGCCGCTCGGCACTGGTTGTGTCATCACCAAAGCCGTCGCGATCCTCCGGCCCGGAGCAGCCGGCCACAACCGCCGCCAGCGCGGCAATCACTGCCACACATACCTGACGTGCACATGCCATGAGGGCAGCGTAGCCGGTCTCAGCAACCTGACAAGTGTCGCTTGAATGCCTATCCTGCGTGTTTTCCCCACGGAACCAGAAACATGCCTCAGCAGGCCGCCGACGGACCGGTCCGAACGGACCATTCCGAAGTGATCCCAGTTCTCGACTTTGGTTCACAATATGTGCAGTTGATCGCGCGTCGTGTGCGCGAAGCTGGGGCGTTCAGTGTGTTGATGTCGCCCGACACCACGGACGAAGAGCTGCGCGCGATCGCGCCCAAAGGCATCATTCTCTCCGGTGGCCCGCGCAGTGTGAAGGACGCCGGAGCACCGCAGTGCGACCCTGCCATCTTCGACCTCGGCGTGCCAATCCTCGGAATCTGCTACGGCATGCAACTGACATGTCGAGCGCTCGGCTGCGACATCGATCGCGCCAAAGCCCGCGAATACGGTCAGGCGAAGCTCTCCATCGAAGACAGCTCCGACCTGCTCAACGGCATTCCCACGACCACCAGCGTCTGGATGAGTCATGGCGACCAGGTGCTCGACCTCGACGCACAGTTCGACAGACTCGCATCCACAAACAGTTGCTCGTTCGCGGCTGTCAGGCACAAGAGCAAACCAATCTTCGGCGTGCAGTTTCATCCTGAAGTCACGCATACACCGCACGGCGTCGATATGCTCCGCAACTTCCTCTACGAAGTCTGCGGCTGCACCGGCACCTGGCGGATGGCAGACTTCCTCGAAACACAATGCGACCGCGTGCGCGATATCGTCGGCTCCGACAACGTTATCTGCGGCCTGAGCGGCGGCGTGGATTCCTCCGTCGTCGCTGCTCTTCTGCACCGCGCCATTGGCGATCAACTCAAGTGCATCTTCGTTGACAACGGCCTGCTGCGAAAGAACGAACGCCAGCTTGTTGAACGCACATTCACAGATCACTTTGACATTGACCTGCGCGTCATTGATGCTGCTGACGATTTTCTCAGCGATCTTGCGAACATCGTTGATCCGCAGGAGAAGCGTACACGGATTGGCCATCGATTTATCAAGGTCTTCAAGAATGCTGCGGCCGACCTCAGCAGCGGCGTGCGGTTCCTTGCGCAGGGAACGCTGTATCCTGATGTCATCGAATCGGGCCACGGCCACGCAGGCCAGGCGGCCAACATCAAGACGCATCACAACGTCGGAGGCCTGCCGGAAGACCTCGGCTTCGAACTCATCGAGCCGCTGCGTGAACTGTTCAAGGATGAAGTGCGCAAACTCGGAGAAGTCCTCGGCCTGCCTGAGCCGATCGTCTGGCGACATCCGTTCCCAGGGCCGGGCCTCGCGGTGCGCGTGCTTGGCGAAATCACGCGCGACAAACTCGATCTCCTGCGCGACTGCGATGAGATCCTGCTCGAGGAGATCATCGCCAACAACCTCTACCGCTCGACAAATCAGGTGTTCGCCGTGCTGCTGCCGGTGCAGTCGGTCGGCGTGATGGGTGATGGCAGAACCTATGAATCCGTCATTGCCGTCCGCGCCGTTGAAACGCAGGACTTCATGACCGCTGACTGGGCGCGCATTCCCTACGATGTGCTCGCGCGCATCAGCAACCGCATCATCAACGAGGTGCCCGGCGTCAACCGCGTCGTGTACGACATCTCCTCCAAGCCGCCCGCCACAATCGAGTGGGAGTGAGGGTCCAGTATTCGCTGGTGCGTGCTGTTTCCCGGCGAATGGGATCCACAGGCCCGCATTCACGGATGAGCACACACAGGCCGCTTCGGGGCTGAACCCGGTCACAGACAGCGGCCGATCCTGCTCGCAGGTTCGCAACAATCGGCACCGCAATCGCCCGCGGCATTTCCGTACATCTCGCAGCAATCAATCTTCGTTCCTGACGACAGTTGATGGGTGATTATGCCCGCGAGGGCCGCCGACCGGCTGCCCGAGGCGATGGCTTTGCCCTGCAGTCCGGCCACCGCGCCCACCGACGCCAGGCACGCTCGCGGAGCCGAACGCGCCTCCGACACCGCCTGCTTCGCCAGAGCGGCCGCGCGAGCGTCAGTGGCAGTAATCACCTGCATGACAGAGACTTATGAAGGGCCATCGCGTATATCGATGGCCTGTCTCTCGCTCGATGTCTCAGGGGGCTTGGTACACGCGCAGCGAGTCGGGAAAGAAAAATGGCAACGTTTGCTTGCAGATATATCAGATAACGATATATTGAGTCCAGACAAGGGAGTCAGTCATGCCCCGCCACAACGATCTCATCCGAAGTTCC
This sequence comes from uncultured Isosphaeraceae bacterium, assembly GCA_964631295.1. Lineage (GTDB taxonomy): Bacteria > Planctomycetota > Phycisphaerae > Phycisphaerales > SM1A02 > CAZVXI01. The sequence goes on along the minus strand of CAZVXI010000004.1, from coordinate 17,434 downwards.
GCAGATCTGCTCGTTCTCTCCGTGCTCGATGAGCAGCCGCACTACGGCTATGCCATCAGCAAACTCATCGCCGCCCGTTCGGACGGGCAGATTCGCCTCTCACCCGGCGTGCTGTACCCGTTGCTGCATCAGATGGAACAGCAGGGGCTGGTCCTGAGCAGTTGGGAAACGGTGCAGGCCGAGCGCAACGAAAGTGAGGAAGGCGGTCGGAAACGCAAATGGTACCGCTTGTCGGCAAAGGGGCGTAAGAGGCTCTCGTCGCGCATCGCCATGCACCGCACGTACCAGAAGATGATCGAATCATTTCTCCCGTCAACGCCCGGGCAGTAAGGGTGAGTCGCGATGATCACAAGAAGCAAGTACACGACGCCGCCTGATCGGAACCGGAGCGATCATGATCTCGCGCAGTTTGAATCGATCGATTCATGGCTCGCCGTCTTCGTGCGGTTGCTGCCATTGCCTGATGAAGATCGCGATGAGATTGCAGGCGAGTTGGAAGGTCATCTGCGCGAACAGGTGCGCGACCTGATGGTGTCCGGGCATGATGAAAGGCAGGCCGTGCAGATCGCGGTCTCAGAAATTGGAAACATAGCCGAACTGGCGACACGGTTCGGGAAAGCACATTCGTACCCAAAAAGGAGACGTCTCATGCACGCAGCAATCGCAACAGCAGCCGTCGGAGTCATCGGCATCGGCGCACTCACGATGGTCGCGCCCGAGCAGGGCGCGAACTTCTCCGTCTTTCAAGAGAAAGTGGCATCATTGGAGATGCAGGCTGTACTCGACCGGAGAATCGACGCAGACTTCGAGGATATGGCGTTCGGCGATGTCGTCGCTTTCATGGCGGAGACTCTGGATGAGAACTTCGTCATCAGCGTCCGCGATATGGAAGATCACGGCATCTCGCCCGCTGACACGATGATCCACTTTCGGCTCTCGAATGTTCGTGTCGGGAAAGTGCTTGACCTCCTTGAAGAGCAGGTGAACGGTGGATTACGCTATCTGACGTGGCACGTTGGTGATGACGTGATCGAGTTCGGCAATCGTGAGCGGTTTGACCGACGCACAAGCGAACTGGTCAGCTACGACATCGCGCCGATCCTGCTGAGCATGTGGGAGCGGTACGACATCGAATACGAGGATGCCATGAGCCAGATCGCTGATGTGCTCATGTCGATGGTGTCTCCCGAAGATTGGCACGACATGGGTGGAGACCTCGCGCACATGAACTTTGTCGGCGGGAAGATCTTCATTGAAGCGCCGAAGCACATGCACGAGCAGATCGCATGGATATTGAGTGAACTTGTCGAAGGCGACCAGTCTGCAAGCGCGGTCGGCGGCCCGTTTGGTTCTGCTGCTGGGGCGACAGTCGACGCCGTTGGCAGTGCAGCAGCTACGCCGAGCATTTAACCGGGCGATGTCTTGCGCATCGAAGTGTTCGAGTTGATGCGGGCTGGCGAGATGTATGCAGCAGTCCAGTCAATCGGTGCTGAGCAGGAGGTGCGGCTGCCGAATGTTGGCGGTGTGTCAACGGCTGGCAAGTCGCTTGATCAACTCGAGCACGATGTTCGCGATCGGCTGCTCACTGTCCTGAAGGATCCCGTTGTGACGGTGTTGCGGCAGTCACGAGGCCTGGCAGCCGAACTGGCAGATGGCCGGGTTGGCACGGGAAGCAGCCCGGTTTCGCCGTTCGGTACGAGAGCGGTCAACCCGGCTGCGGATAGTGAAGTTTCGAGCGTTGGCAGTGGATCCGGCGGGGGAGCAGGCGGCGTCCCAACAACCAACAGCGACTGAGGCAATCTCATCTGAATGTTTCTCTCATGCCGCCCGGGTGATCGCTCGGGCGGTCCTTTCGCGCCGGCGATCTGCAGCAGGATCGTCTATGCTGCCTGCATGGGGCTGGATCGCGCGCAACGAGTGCTGGTTTTTGGCGGGACCTTCGATCCGCCGCACATCGCTCATGCGCGATTGCCCGACATCATCGCACGACAGTTGGGCTGTGACTGTATCATCTACGTGCCGGCCCGTGTGAGCCCGCACAAACTGGAATCGCCTCCGACTGCCGACGAGCATCGCCTCGCCATGCTCACGCTGGCGATTGCAGATGTGCCAAACGCATGCGTCAGCACAGTCGAGCTTGACCGGCCCGGCCCGAGTTACATGGTCGATACGCTGCGACAACTGCGCGCTGCAGATGCGGATGGAAATGGTGATACGCAGTGGCTGTTGCTGATCGGTGCTGATCAGGCTCTCTTGTTTGACACGTGGAAGGATTGGCGCGAGATCATGACACTCGCGCAGCCGATCGTCATGCTCCGGCCGCCAATGACGCGCGAAGCGTTTGCCGAAGCAGTCTCTGGCCGCTTTGACCCGGAAATCGCAAGGACCTGGCAGGAAGCGGTTGTGGAGGTTCCTGCCATTGATGTGAGCGCGACAACCCTGCGCGACCGGCTCGCACGCGGCGCTTCCGTAGACGGCTGGCTTGACCCCGCGGTGGCGGCCTACATCGCTCAGACAGGGCTCTATCGCTGAGGCTTTCATCCGGGCGTTGGCACGCATATCATCGTGGCTCGATGCCAGCGATCACCGATTCAATCTCAACCGATGTCCGCAGGGTCGCGTTCGTTTCGCTCGGATGTCCGAAGAACCTCGTAGACTCCGAGAAGATGCTCGGCACGCTGCGCGAGAGCGGCTTCGAGCTTGTGTCTGATCACGATGATGCGGATGCGATCGTCGTGAATACCTGCGGCTTTCTTGAAGCGTCGAAAGACGAATCGCTGGAGGTCATCACCGAAGCTGTTGATCGCAAAGTGAACGGCTCGTTGCAACGGGTCGTCGTGGCCGGGTGTCTCGTCCAGCGACATCGAGCAAAGCTGCTCGACTGGGTGCCCGGCATTGACGCAATGATCGGGGTGTTTGATCGCGACCACATCATTGATGCTGTTGGCGGGAAACCCGCAGCCCGCCAATCGCTTGAGCAGGCGTCCGATGGACCGACATACTGGATTGCTGGCAACGCGCTGCATGCGGCGCGGGATCGCGGAATGGAAACCGTTGGCCTGACGGTGAACGGTACCGACGGGCGCGGGATCGGCTATTTCGAGGATGATGGCAACCGGCTTCGGCTGACGCCACGACATTGGGCGTATCTGCGCGTCAGTGAAGGGTGCAACCAGCGATGCGCGTTCTGCACGATTCCTTCGATCCGCGGCAAGATGCGCTCCAAGCCGCTTGAACGCATCGTTGCGGAGGCGCGACAGCTCATGGCAGATGGTGCGTTCGAGTTGAATCTGATCGGGCAGGACACGACAAGCTACGGGTACGACATCTATCGAAACGGTATCGAGCCGGGTGTTGCACCTGCGCACGGGGGGGAGCCGTACCCGGGTGATCTGATCGGCTTGCTGACTGCGCTTGATGATGTGGCCGCCAATGCAGGTGGGGGGTGGATACGGCTGATGTACGTCTATCCCACGCACTTCACTGATGAGATGATCGATGCCATCGCCAGCCTGCCTCATATCGCAAGGTACATTGACATTCCCTTGCAGCACATGTCTGACCGAATGCTTGGCGCAATGCGTCGCAATATCACGCGAGACGCACAGGAGAAGTTGCTCCACAAGTTGCGTGATCGCATTCCAGGGCTTGCAATCCGGACGACATTCATCACTGGTTTTCCGGGTGAGACCGAAGCAGATCACCGCGAACTCGTCGAGTTCATTGATGAGTTTGGCTTCGACATGCTGGGTGTCTTCAAGTATTCGCATGAAGAAGGCACGCCGGCTGGCACGATGGACAGCGACCCGTCGTTGCATGTACCCGATGAGATCAAGATGTTGCGTGAGCAGGAGATCATGCTGACACAGCAGGCGGTTGCCTTTGAGAACGCCCGGTATCTGGCTGAACAGAGGTGCCAGTTCGATGTTCTTATTGATGGGCCAGCGGGAGACGCCGAAGGCGCAGCGCTCTATCGGGGCAGGTGCTACCACCAGGCTCCGCAGGTTGATTCTGTCACGCTCGTGCAGAGTGAGTCGCCGCTCACGCCGGGTGAGCTTGTTCGATGCACGATTGTGGACTCCGAGGGTTACGACCTGATTGCACTGCCGACCGAACAGTTGAATCGAACAGTCGCTTTGCCAGTTGTTGGGTAGCACATCGCTGGCAGAAGTCCTTGCCGGTCGGCTACACTGTGGGCAGATTCTCTGAGGAGACGCTCATGCGATCACGAAACCCTGGTCGTTGCGTACTGGTCGTTGTCGTCGCGGCTGGTTCTTTTGCAGGCTGTGAATCAACAGAAGACCTTATGCCAATAAAGGTTGAGCCAACGCCTCTGGCAGTTGATCCACTCGACAACATCAACGTCACTGGCTGGTGGAAGAGTGACGCGCGCCTGTTGCATCTTGAACCGCGAGGCAGTTATATCGCGTATCACGGTGACAGCCGCTACAACGTGATTGTCGAGCGAGGCCAATGGGCGCGTATCAGCTATGCACATGTAACGCTTGAGCCGTTTCGTGTACTGGATGCTGAGACACAGCGGTGGACACTCACACGACCGGCGGATCGCCTCGTGCTTGTCCGCGGTGATGAAGAGTTTCACGAACTCGACGGTGCTCCGCACTCAGTCGAGGATGACCTCATCGGGACATGGTCGTCGAGCAACCAGATGCTGACGCTTCACCCGAACATGCGATACTCGTGGCGGCGTGCTGGTCGCGTTGAAAGTGGAACACCGACAGAAACAAGCGGGCGCTGGACCATTGAAGGTGGTGCGATCGTCCTGACGCCAGAAATCGAAGGGCAGGGTCCGATCACGGTGGCGATTGTGCGCGATTCCAACGTCAATGCCGACGACGACACCGACGACGACACCGACGACGAGCATACGACGCTTGTGACGCCGGCTGGCGAGTTGACCCACCACGACGCAAATTGAAGGTAGCACACATGACAATCACCAACAGCGCTCACGCGTACCAGTGGGACGACCTCGATACGGATCATCCCATGCCCGGAGTTGCGCGTGAGCGAATCATCGGATCCCAGGTGATGATCTCGCGTGTGCATCTCGATGCTGGTTGCGTTGTGCCCACCCACTCGCATGCAAACGAACAGATGGCGTGCATTGTGAGCGGGCGCATTCGCTTCACTCTTGGCGATGATCAGCAGGAGCAGCGTGTCCTTGGACCCGGCGAAGTATTGCATATTCCTGCGAATGTGCGGCATGGTGCAGAGGCACTCGAGCTGTGTGAAATACTTGACGTTTTCTCGCCTCCCAGTGAGACGACTGGCGTTGATCACGCCTCACGCTGAGCCGGGCGCTATGATAAACGGTGGTGTTTTGAAGGATCAGGTATGCGACATTTGTCAAAGCTCGTGTTCTGCTCGGCCGCGATATCGCTTGTTGTCGCTTGCGACACCGGATATCAGGATGTCGAGTCAGCAGCTCCCGTCAGTCAGCAGGAGCAGCCAGAGGCTCAGGACGAAGCCAGCCCGCCGGGCATGAATCAGCGTACAGGCGGCAGACCTTCTCTGGGCAAGGCTCGGAACACAGCCGAGAATACACTCGACAAACTGCAGGCACATGATCGTGACATTCAGCGCGAGATTGATCGCCAGAACCAGAATTGACTCCGGCGACAAAACAACTTATTCCTGAAACAAAAAGGACAACCCGATGAAACTTCATTTGATCGCAATCGTCTCCGCCACCTGTGCCCTCTTCGCGCTGGCGGGATGCTCCAAAGAAGAGGGTACAACTCCGCCAGAGTCACCATCGGCGTCGCAGCCCTCTGAACAGGCCGATGACATGGCGGACAAGGCAAGGGAATCCGCGGAAGAAGCCGGGGACGCCGCGACCGGCGGTTGATTTCGGCCGACAACAAAGCAACTGAACGCGGCGGCGTGTCTTGGCACGCTGCCGCTTGTTTGTTGGTGATACCTGCCCGACTACACTCCTCGCACGATGAGCGAGCGGAAGCCGTGGCAGGTATGCGTCGACACCGGAGGGACATTCACCGATTGCGTCGCCATATCTCCGAGCGGCACAAAGCACGATGCCAAGGTGCTGAGCAATGCCGTCGTCCCGCTTCGGGTTGATGCATGGGGCGACATCCGATCTGCGCGTCTTGCGAAGGCGTCCATATCTGATGCCTATCTGATGAGCAGTGCCGCACTTACGCTGCGCGCAGGCGAGGACATTCATCGAATTGCCGCGGCCCATTGGAGCATTGATCCACGGTCAGGCGCGCTCGAGTTCACCGAATCGTTGCCTGGCGGATTCAATACCACCAGTGTCATTTATGCGCATCCCGACTGTTCTTCAGCCATCCTCGCCGCTCATGTCGTCACGCAGACTCCGCTTGATGAACCATTGCCACCGATGACACTCCGCCTTGCCACGACGCGAGGCACCAACGCGCTGCTGACGCGAACCATCGATGAGGCGGCCTTGTTCGTCACCGCTGGCTTCACCGACCTGCTTGCGATCGGCACACAACAGCGTCCTGACCTGTTCGCACTTGAGATTATAAAGCAGCGGCCGCTTCCAATCGCGGTGTTGCCGGTGCATGGCCGCCTTGACGCATCCGGGCAGGAGATTGAGCCGATCGATCTCGAACAACTTCGTGCAGCCGCTGGCGAAGCGCGCAATCTCGGCTGCACAACTGCTGGTGTCGCGCTCATGCATTCCTTCATGAATACATCACATGAGCAGCAGGTAAAGGTTGTACTGCGTGAAGTCGGCTTCGACACCATCGTCTGTTCGGCCGACATCGCACCGATGATCGGCTATCTCGCGCGATCTGAAACGACATCTGTTGAAGCTGCGCTTGCCAGGATCATGCGCCAGTACGTCGGAGAGATTCGTTCCGCAGTGCCGGGAAGTTCTCTGCGCGTCATGACAAGTACGGGAGGCCTGACAGATGACCGAGCGTTCAAAGCGGTTGATGGACTGCTCAGTGGGCCGGTAGGTGGTGTTTCTGGGGCAGTTGCCATGGGGAACACACTCGGATGGAATCACATCATCGGCTTTGATATGGGTGGAACAAGTACGGACGTCAGCCGCGCACAAGATGGGCCGGAGTATCGCTTCAGTCATCGCGTCGGTGATGCGACACTGCTGCGTCCCGCACTGGCCATCGAAACCGTCGCTGCCGGGGGTGGTTCGATCTGTGGCTATGCAGATGAACGGTTGTTCGTCGGGCCGGAGAGCGCGGGTGCCGAGCCAGGCCCAGCGTGTTATGGGCGGGGCGGCCCGCTGACGATTACTGATGTCAACCTGCTGGCAGGGCGTATCGATCCATCGAAGTTTGCAATCCCAATCACCAAAGACGATGCACGTGCGAAACTCGAGGCGATTTGCACTGAGGTCAACGCAGATGCGCCAGATCGTATCTCGGCTGATGAACTTATTGACGGCTGGCTGGACATTGCCAACCAGAGAATGGCAAGCGCAATAGAACAGATCTCCATCCGACGCGGATTTGATGTCTCCGATGCAGCGATGGTTGCATTCGGCGGGGCGGGTGGTCAGCATGCGTGTGCGATTGCCCAACGACTCGGTGTGTCGACGGTTCTGTGCCCGCAACACGCATCGCTGCTCAGCGCGGTTGGCCTGCAGGCCAGTCGCGTTGAGCGATTCGCGGAGCGTCAAGTGCTCCGAAGACTTGACGATACAACCTTCGACCTGACTGAACTGATCCACAAGGTTGAATCAGAGGCGCGTAACGCATTGCGACATGAGAAGATTCCTGACGATGCGATGATCATTGATCGCCGAATGGCGGAACTGCGTCTCGTCGGACAGGAATCTTGTCTCACTCTCGATTTCGATTCTCCCGGGCAACTCGCAGAGCTGTTTCACGATGCATACGTCAATCGGTACGGATACACACCACCAACCGGCTCCAGCGTCGAGGTCGTATCGCTGCGAATCATGGCATCCACAGTGCCCTCGGACACCCACGCGATCGAGCACCCCGCGAAGACGCACACCCTTCGCACACAGCAGCACCAACGATGTCGCATGAGCGGCAGATGGATGGACGTGCCCATCGTCTCACGTCTAACCGGCACGATCGGATCGATGCTGGAAGGGCCCGCGCTCATCTCCGAGGACAACAGCGTGATTGTCGTCGAGGGCGGCTGGCGAGCATGCTGGTGGGATGACGGCCACATCGTGATCGAACAACAGTCACAGGCAGACCAACCACAGAAGATGACCACACGGCCGGAGGCAGTCGAGGTTGAACTGTTCACGCATCATTTGACATCGATCGCGTCCGAGATGGGCGAAGTCCTCCAGCGCACTGCGATGTCGACAAACGTCAAGGAACGTCTTGATTTCTCCTGCGCGATTCTCGATCCGAACGGCGAGCTACTCGTGAACGCGCCGCATATCCCGGTGCACCTCGGGTCAATGGGCATCTGCGTTCGTGCTGTGCGCGATGCGATTGACATGCAGCCCGGCGATGTCTTCGTGACGAATCATCCTGCGTTTGGCGGATCGCATCTCCCGGATATCACCGTGGTGACACCGATCTACACGGGCGATGCAGACAACGCGATGTTGATCGGCTACGCGGCGAACCGCGCTCATCATGCTGAGATCGGCGGTACACGGCCGGGGTCGATGCCGCCGACTGCGACGCGGCTGATCGAAGAAGGCGTTGTCATCGCGCCGATGCACATTGTTCGGCGTGGTGAGGATTGCATGAACGCGGTGGAACGTTTGCTGCGTGACTCACCATATCCCTCACGCAATGTCGAAGAGAACATCGCAGATTTGCGCGCTCAGGTGGCGGCAAATCACCGGGCCATGCTGTCATTGCAGGAAGCGGCAATGAGGTATGGAAACGATCGGCTTCGCTCACTGGGACAATTGGTCGGCGAGCGCGCCGAGAAGATCGCGCGCGAATCGCTCGTCCGTCTGGTGCCGCGCAAGTGCGACGCCTCCGAGCAGCTCGACGATGGTGCACAAATCCGGGTGGTGATTGAACCGACACCGGAAGATGTCGATGCGGCCCTGCACATTGATTTTACCGGAACCGCCAATCAACATCCGGGGAACTTCAATGCGACGCGGGCGATCACAACGAGTGCCGTGCTCTATGTCCTTCGGGTGCTCGTGGGTGAGCGGCTGCCGCTGACGGAGGCCATCATGCGGCCGATCGATCTCGTCATCCCGGACAGTCTGCTCTCGCCGGCATTTACTGACGATCCATCCACCTGCCCAGCCGTGGTCGGCGGTAATGTGGAAACAAGTCAGCGCGTGGTTGATACTCTCTTGAAAGCGCTCGGCATTGTCGCATGTGGGCAGGGCACAATGAACAATGTGCTCTTCGGAAATGACTCGTTTGGCTATTACGAGACGATATGTGGTGGCGCAGGGGCCGGGCCTGACTTTGATGGGGCATCAATGGTCCATACACACATGACCAACACGCGCATTACCGATCCAGAGGTGCTGGAGCACCGCTACCCGGTCCGACTGCATCGGTTCGAACAGCGTCAACATTCCGGCGGGCCGGGCAAACGCACGGGCGGCGATGGTGCAACCCGCGAGCTTGAGTTTCTCGAAGCGGTCTCACTTTCGATACTCAGTCAGCACCGCAGAGTGCAACCGTTTGGAGTTAATGGAGGCGAGCCCGGATCGGTTGGCGAACAATACATATTGCGCACTGATGGATCTCGCGCAGCGCTGTCTGGATTGGACGGATTCGAATGCAGTAAAGGTGACCGGTTCATTCTGCATACGCCCGGTGGGGGTGGGTACGGCAAATCAGCAGACGAGAACTGATCAACTCCGTTCAACCAGACGATCAATGAGATAGCTCGATTGCTCGAGTGCCCGTTCAGAGAAATCACCGAAGAACCGGTGCACATCATCAAACATGGCTGCAAGCGCATCGCGATCTTCAGATGCGACGATCTGTGCGACTTCCTGTGCGGCTGCAAGGAATGTGTCCGTCGCTTCACGCCGCATGGGGTTGTTCATCTGAATCGCAGCGTAAAGATGCGGCGATTGCGCGAAGTGACGCGCTGTCATCAATAACTCCATCGTGTAGACGGGCGATGTGAACTCCAGGGTCTCGGCGAGCGGCAGCCCGAACTGCTGCAATGCACGACCCATCACCTCCGTGGAGAAGTGGGTCAGCACCTGCACGACTGCCATCGCGCGGTCGTGCTGCTCGGGCGTGGTTTCGGTGATCAACAACTCACGTGCTTGCAGCATGGCACGCATCCATGCAGGCCCGCCTTCACCTCGGCCGGGCGTCAGCACGATGCGCTGGCCTTGCATGGAGTGCACCGAAGGGCCAAAGAGCGGATGCATCCCAAGCACCTCGGCGCTGCTGTGTTCGAGCATGGCCTGCACGGGTGCAGTCTTCGTCGATGTGATATCTGCCAGAAGAGCACCACCGCGCACATGCGGGCCGATCTGTTCAATGACGTCACGAGTGGCATCGATCGGCACGCATACGAGCACAACATCACCCTGTGCAGCCGCAGCAGCCGGACTCAGCGGGGTGTTCAGATCGGCGATCAGAACTTCATTGCCAAGCCCTTCGAACATGGTCGCGAAGCATCGGCCCATTTGCCCGAGGCCACCGATGACTGCCACGCGGCGAGGCTCGACATCGGCGGGCAGTTCGGCATTGAGCGCGGCCTGGCGATCGCGACTCGCCCACAGCATCAGCCGGAAGATGCTCTCGATCGTCTCCGGGTTGAGTGCCCGCTCATGGCCATGAGCACGCCTATCGGCGATGATCGCGCGTTCACGTCCGGCATCACGAATCGGCACGGCATGCTCTCGCTTGAAGGCGGCCACTCGCTCGACAACCGCGTTCCGCTGCTCCAGCAGGGCGATCAGGGCATGGTCGAGATCATCAATCTGTCGCCGCAGGCGATCAAGGTCGGGGTATTGGTGGTCAGCGTGTGTTGAGGCGTCAGCCACGGACAATCGCTCCTCGAGATTCTTCACGGTCACAGGGGGTTTCGGCCCGACCTTCAGAATAGCGTTACGATGACAACCGGTCCGGGCAAACACGGAGATCAGAATGAGTGCCACTGAATCGATAGATCGCAGTTATTCCAATGAGGTGCTTGCTGCGACCGAGGCGCAGCATTCCCATGAGCGCGAGTTCCAGCAATCTGTCCGGGAAGTGCTGGAATCGCTTGATCCCGTACTCGAGCGAAACGAACGCTACCGCAAGCACCGCATCCTTGAGAGGCTTGTTGAGCCCGAGCGGATCATCCAGTTTCGCGTCCCGTGGATTGATGATGATGGAGAAGTCCAGGTCAATCGTGGCTTTCGTGTCGAGTTCAATAGCGCGCTCGGGCCGTACAAGGGCGGCATTCGTTTTCATCCATCTGTGAATCTGAGCATCCTGAAGTTCCTTGGGTTTGAGCAGGTCTTCAAGAACAGCCTGACGACGCTTCCGCTGGGCGGAGGCAAGGGCGGAAGCAACTTTGATCCAAAGGGACGCTCCGACAACGAGGTCATGCGGTTCTGCCAGAGCTTCATGACCGAACTCTATCGGCATATCGGGCCGGATACCGACGTGCCCGCGGGCGACATCGGCGTAGGCGGCCGAGAGATCGGGTATCTCTTCGGCCAGTACAAGCGCATTACCAACACGTTTACAGGCGTACTGACAGGCAAGGGTTTCAACTGGGGTGGAAGTCGGATCCGTCCGGAGTCGACGGGTTATGGCGTTGTCTACTTCGCTGCAGCCATGATGGAAGCTGCGGGGAGTTCGCTTGAAGGCAAGCGCTGTATTGTCTCCGGCTCCGGGAATGTCGCGCAGTTCTGCATTGAGAAGCTGATCGAGATGGGAGCAAAGGTTGTCAGCTTCTCGGATTCCGGAGGAATGATTTACGATCCGGATGGCATCAATGAGAAGAAACTCGACTGGATCAAGCGGCAGAAGAACGAACGTCGCGGGCGCGTGTCGGAGTACATTGAGGACTTTGCGAACGCAGAGTTCACGCAGGTTGATGATTCGTCGGATCACAATCCACTCTGGGCGATCGATGCGGATTGTGCGTTCCCCTGCGCGACGCAAAATGAAATCAACGACAACGACGCACGCAACCTTCTGGAGAACAAAATCACCCTCATCGCGGAAGGCGCGAACATGCCGACAACAGCGGCCGCTGCTGACCTTCTCCTCGACTCCAACGTACTGCTCGGTCCTGCCAAGGCTGCGAACGCGGGTGGCGTCTCTGTTTCCGGGCTTGAGATGTCACAGAACTCAGCGCGCATGCAGTGGACGCATCAAGAGGTTGACACACGTCTCAAATACATCATGAACAACATTCATGATACCTGTGCGGCTGCGGCTGAAGAATATGGCAGCCCGAACAACTATGTGCGCGGGGCCAACATCGCCGGCTTCGTCAAGGTGGCCGACGCGATGATCGACCAGGGTGTTGTGTGACGGAGTGAAGATCAGGCAAGTCGTCTTGTGCGCGATCACGTACTTCGCGATTGTCTTCGGCGCGGGATTTGTCCTTGGCATCGGGCGTGTTGCAGTACTGGTGCCGGCTGTCGGTGTCCGCGCCGCTGAACTGATCGAAATGCCGATCATGTTCATCGTGATCATCCTCGCGGCGAAGCTGGTCACTCGTCGACTCCCGCCGCGACAACATCTGTCCCATTTGGTCACCGGAACATTTGCGATGTTGATTCTGCTCATCGCCGAACTCGTGATGGTGATGTTGTCACAGGGGGGTGAGATTGCACAGTACATCCAACAACGTGATCCGGTGTCGGGTTCGGTATATCTCGCGATGTTGATCCTCTTCGGACTCATGCCCTGGCTGATTGCAATGTTCTCCCGGCGAGCGCAGCGCTGATGAACCCGGAGCGGCTCGGTGCATATGCTCATTGGTCACCGCCGAAGGAGCAGGCATGGCCGATACGCCGCATCGCGATAATCCGAACACAGCCGAAGAACCGACCGACATTGATGCGATGAGCGCCGCCGCGCTTGCCGAGGAAGAACCCGATGCGCCGGCATTGCGCGAATCCGACCTTGTCGATGCCATCGAACAGCACAATGTGGCCGACGCATTCGAGTGGCTCGACCGCGCGACGACGTCCGAAGCCGTCCACGCGTTGTCTGCATTGTCTGATGCGCAGCGCACCACGCTGCTCAGCGAACTCAACCCGGAAGACGCAGCTGAGATCATCGAAGTTCTTCCCGAGCCGCAGGCAGTCGATGCGCTGGAAGAACTCGAGCCTCAAGTCGCCGCCCACATCATCGAGGAACTGCCCAGCGACGACCGCGCGGACCTGATCCGCGCCCTCGATGAAGATGATGCCGAGGCAATCATCTTCAAACTCGACGATATTGTCGCAACGGAGGTCCGCCGCCTCGCCGCGTATGACGATGAGGTTACCGGCTCGCTGATGGTCACCGAGTACCTCGCCTTTCCGGAGGACATCACCGTGCGCGATGTGCTCGCCGACCTCGAAGAGAATGCTGACCGCTATACAGATTTCAACATCCCGTACAGCTATGTTGTTGATGATGAAGGTCGGCTGCGCGGCGTTCTCCCATTGCGCAATCTCCTGATGGCGCGCCGGGCAAAGCCTGTCGCGGAGATCATGATCGCCAACCCGATCAGCGTGCGCGACACAACATCGATCGAAGACCTGCGCGCCGTCTTTGCAGACCACCCGTTCATCGGTCTTCCCGTCGTCGACGATGATGGCGCATTGCTCGGCGTTGTCGAACAATCGCATGTCGCCGGGGCCGCTGCTGATGAAGCCGACGAAGTCTACCGACAGACACAGGGAATCATCGGCGGCGAGGAGTTGCGATCGATGCCGCTGCCGTTGCGATCGCGCCGCCGACTCGCGTGGCTGAGCGTGAACATCCTGCTGAATATCGCTGCGGCCAGCATCATCGCGCTGCATCAGGACACACTCGAAGCAGTCATCGCGCTCGCGGTGTTTCTGCCGATCATCTCCGACATGAGTGGCTGCTCAGGCAACCAGGCCGTCGCCGTCTCCATGCGCGAGCTTACGCTCGGTGTGACACGTCCGGGCGATGTCCTCCGGGTTCTCTTCAAGGAATTCTCCGTCGGCCTGATCAACGGCATCGCGCTCGGCATCCTCATCGGCGGCGTCGCGTACTTCTGGAAGGGCAACATCTATCTCTCCGGCGTGGTCGGTGTGGCGCTCGCGCTCAACACCGTCGTCGCCGTCTGCATCGGCGGGCTCGTGCCATTGATTCTGAAGGGATTCAAGACCGATCCCGCGCTCGCATCAGGCCCGATCCTGACGACTGTCACCGACATGTGCGGTTTTCTTATCGTGCTCAGCATCGCCTCGGCACTGATGAACCAGTTGCTTGCGGCCGGGGCAGGATGAGCGCATATGAACGCCAGTTGATGCGCGGTCACAGAACCCGTAGGGAGTTACCCGGGTGCCGATCCGCTCCATCCTCCGCTGACGATGATGCAGTGAACCTCTGGGGCATTGTGTGCGAGTGATTGCCTGACCGATTGAGCGGGGCGGCAGCGCTGCCGGCGGTCGCGTGATGCGCGCAAGCGCTGTGGGGAATCTGAGCAGACGTGTCACGGTATCATGCTCGCATGATGATGATGCGATTGATTGTTTCCTGTGTTGTTCTGGCTGCGTTCGTGATCGTGTCGACAGGCGGGGCGGCGATGCCTGATCGCAATGCGACTCATGCCGATGCGGCAGCGACCGAGCAGGCCGGGCCGCTGGTGGCGGTTGGTGGGGGGGCGACGATTCGCGCGGTTCGCGAGCGCATCCTTGAGATCGCGCGCGAGGCCGGCTTTGGCGATCAACCGCGCGTGCTCGTGGTGCCGCAGGCATCTTCGCGCGAGAATGCGGGCGTCGGCTCTGTCGAGATGTGGCGCGATGAGCATGGCCTCGAACATGTCGCAATCCTGAAGATTGATAATCGCGATGCGGCCCGAGCGCAGATTGCTGATGCGAACATTATCTGGATGCCGGGCGGAAGTCAGAATCGACTCATGCGCGTGCTGCGCGAGGCGGAACTGATCGAAGAGATTCGCCAGCGACATGCGCGGGGGGCGATCGTCGGCGGCACGAGCGCGGGCGCTGCGGTGCTCTCCGGCCCGATGATCACCGGCGATGCGGACCTCGAATCGATTCGCACGAACACGACGCAACTCGACCCGGGGCTTGATCTCTGGCCGAACGCGATCGTCGACCAGCACTTCATCGCGCGGCGACGGTTCAATCGCCTGCTCAGTGCGGTGCTCGACAACCCGCACATGCTCGGCATCGGTGTGGATGAATCAACAGCAGCGATTCTGCACAGCGATGGCGCGATTGAAGTCGTCGGCGCATCAAGCGTGATGATCATCGATGCGCGCTCGGCGACAAGCATAGCAGACGCAGCGGCAGCCGATGACGAAGCGGAAGAGAACAGCCATCACGCAGCGCGCGGCATCGTGCTGCATGTACTGACCGATGGCATGCGATACGACCAGGAATGAGGGGCCATCATCCGTGCGCGCGCTGACCTCGACGGCGTGCAGGCCCATGCTGTCATCTGTGGATGCCGGGGGAGTTCATCTGCCGAGGCGGGCGGGTATGATGATCGTCGCGAATCAGAACCATGTGTGCGCGGGGAGTCTGAAATCACGATGGCAGCATCCGCCGGGCCTGCTGTCCGCTCATCGTGACCCACAGGGCGTAGCTGATTGATAAGACGAGCCCGATGATGACGGTCCATCGGCCGACCTCAGTCGTGCCTGCGCCAGATGAAGCGATATTGAAGTTGTGCGCGAGCGCCCCGCCGACGAGCAGGCCCATGCAGGTGACGAATGCATCGCCATTGCCTTCGCCTGCCATCACGAGTTGCCGGACCGGGCAGCCGCCAACCAGCACACCCGTCAGCCCGACGAGTGCCAGCGAAAGGACGTTCCACAGTGACTCACTGTGGGCTGCGGGCGCCTGCATGGATGGGTTGAACCGGCCGGCGAGCATCATCACGATCCCATACACTGCAACCAGTGCGCACGCTGCGATGAGCATGCGCTTCTTGCGCTGGAAGACCTGCCTCGCGCTGCTGATTGCGCAGAATCCTGTTGCTGCCATGATCGCGCCTGCGACGAGGCCGATGCCCAGTGATGCAATCAGCGGCGCATGTGCGGGCAGCGCATCTTGATCGAGCATGACGGGAATCGCGCCCGCGAGCAGGGCGATCAACAGGCCGAGCGCGCTCAGCGGGCCGAACAAACCTGTCGCGGGGTTCACGGGTGCGGTCTTGCCGACGCTGTAACCTCTGCGTTCGAAGAACAGGCCGATGCCGACGCCCGCGATGAAGCCGGGCAGGCCGATCCACGCGTTGAGATCGCCCCCGCCGAGTCGCTGGAGCATTCGGAACGGACAGCCGAGGAAGACGAGCGCGCCGAACGCCATCAGCATGCCGAGGGTGAATCGAGTGGCCGCGTGGCTGCCAGCCCGGCCGACATACTTGCGCGTCGCGACCATCCACACGAATGCGCCAAGGACGATGCCGATGACTTCCGGCCGGACGATCTTCGGCCCCGGCCCGCCGAACAGGCCGATCGCACCGGAGATGTCGCGCAAGAAACACACGCCGCAGATGCCCATGTTCCCCGGATTGCCGAGCAACACGAGCGCCGCGGCCCCGGCACCGACCGCCGCCATCAGCCCGATACCGATCCACGCGTGTTTTGCAACGTCGCCCTTGAGCATGTGTGTTCTCGCTGTGTGGGGTTTCGCGGTGGGCAAGTGTATCGAGTATGCTGATGCATTCCAGATGTGGGCGCAAACCTGCGGCGACGGATGCAATCGTCCCGATCCGAGCGAAAGACTGTGTGCTTCGGCTTCGATGCGTGTTGTGATTTCCAGGTGATGCCGATGCGCCAAGCCGTGACGAAGCGCAGCGCAGTCGCGGGCCGGGTTGTGTGATGAATGGCAGAGCGCGCAGGCCGGCTGCATCCCCGGCCATCGTCATGCCTGTAACTCCATCATGCCTGCCTGCCACGGCAGGGAGGCAGGCAGACTCCACAAAGCGCAGCCATCATCCGGAGCCCATTGCTTTGCCGTGGAATGACTCGCGGTCGGCAGATGTGTGACTCGCGCAATCCGAACGCTCGGCGATCCGGGGGAACGCACGAGCGAAGCCCATAGCTACGGATGGGCATTAATCACGCACGTCTCACCCACCCCCTGACCCCCTCATCGCCACGGCGACTCTGCGGACCTCAAGGGCGGGGGGAACAGATCACCACGCCCAGCAGCATGACCCTCGACGAGACGTGATCGTCGCGCTGCCCGTGGATTCCCACTTTCGTGGGAATAACGAAAACCCGTCATGCCTGCGAACGCAGGCATCCACAGACCGCAGATGACTCCAACATATCAGCCAACCGTGGATTCCCACTTTCGTGGGAA
>CAZVXI010000003.1:0-42531 GCA_964631295.1 uncultured Isosphaeraceae bacterium | reverse complement strand
GCGATTATCGGGCATCAGTCGGGCCACGCTGGCGAAGGCGCAGGCCTTGGAGCCGCACTCGGCGCAGGCGCGGGCTACATGATCGGCAACGAATCCGACAAACAGCGATACCACGGCACCGGGCGCTACCACAGTTATTGAACCGGCGGACTCACCTGCGCGCCCAGCAGCCGATGCGGCGCGAACGCGCCGCCTGTTCAAACTGCGCATATTCGATGAGTCGCATGTGCGGCCAGCGCTCATCGCGCTCTGCGAGGCCTGTCTGGAGCAGTACGCCGCCGAGTGAGACGCTCTCTTCCAGCATCACATGTGCGAGCAGGTTGCCGCGATCATCGCGCGTTCGCTGGGGTTCGAGATCGAGCGTGATCGGCATGCCGTGACAGTTGGCTTCCAGCCACACGATGGTTGGTCGGGCATTGCGCGGCAGCGTAATACCCGTGATGCGCACCCACGTCGCGGCAGAGCGATGCAGACCATCACGTGCATCGATTTCCAGCAGACCATCATCAAGCACGCGCAGCACCACCGCCGTGTGCTGGTCGTAGCGTCGGAGATCATCGACATCACCAACAAGCAGCCAGCCACGCTGATCGAGCGCTCCAAGCGTGACCGTCAGCGCGACCAGTGCGATGCCGATTAGCACATTGCGTCGTCGCAACGTTCGAATCGGATCGGGCGCAGATTGTCTGCGTGGCCACATGGTCCGGATCGTACACGAATAAGCGACTCACCCGCCAGACGAATCAATGACTTTACATGCTTCCTGCAATGCCAGGTGCAGGTTTGCGTGTTCGGGCAATGCGTCAATCATGGCGAGCAGCATGTCGATCCGTTTGCCCTGCTCGAGTTCCGGGTCGATCTGATCGATCGCGGCATCGCCCAGTTCCTGATGGGCATAGCACATCCAGTCGAGGTCCGGCGCATCGTGATCATCCGGCGGATCGACCTGCGTGCGCATGGTCATACCCGGGCCGATGGCGACGATCGGAACCATGCCCAGTTGCGTCGCCGGCTCGCGGCAGACGATAAACACAGGCATCTCGCGTTCGAGTGCGAGCAAGCGCAGTCGTCGGGCATCTGCGCCAACTCGTGGCGGCTGCACGAGATGACAGCCGGGTGTGATGTCCGGGTCTTCGCCGAGCGGTTTAGTCACAAGGTTGATCGTCGCATCCTGCCATGCGACCTCGAGACGTTTGCCGCGCGCTTCCATGAGCGGGGCGATGGCGTTGATCATCCGTTGCCGATCACCTGCCTGCCGGGCATCGCGCAGCGCTTTGTCCGCGGCACGTTCCGCTGCAAACCACTTTGTCTTCACGAGCAGCGCACCTGCTTCGCTGATCAACGCATCGACCTGGTTCGACGCAGCCGCTGTCGTCATGACTTTGTCCTTCCATCGATCGCGCGATCAGCCAGTGCGCTCAGCAGCGACTTCCACTGGTCGACAACGTCCGGCAGTTCGTACAGCAGCGTATCGCTGAGCGTGACTGTGTCATCATCAAGCAGCGCCTGCCGCACCTGGCCGAGTTTGTCCGTGAGCGTCTGCATGGCCTGCGTGGGATCGACATACTCGCTGGCGAGATCAGCCAGGTCGATGTGCAGCATCTCCGCGCACTTTGCTGCCGCGTCCTGAATGTTCATCCAGATGCTGATCGCTTCTTCCAGTTTTCCCATGGCGTCGCGGCGCTCATCCTGCTGGAGCATCTCAGCGGCCTCCCGCTGGAGCGCATCAATCTGATCGAGCGCCGAGCGCGCATGCGTGACGGTTTCGCCGATCAGTTGTGTCGGGTCCACGCTGGTCATGCGAACTTCGCTGGCGATGGCTTGTGTCATGTCCTCGCCGGAGAGTTGCTGCTGTGTCCACGACTGACCATCGACCATGACCTCAACGATGAGGCGACCGGCCTGCTCGGCCTGAGCCGCTGCATCGGCAATGGCATGTGCAAGCGACTGGCAGTCCACGTCGCAGGGTGTGTCATCAAGATAGACCTGCATCTGGCTCATGGCTGGCTCCGGCTGGGCACCCGGAACGCGGGCGCTCAAAGAAGTTTATCGGGCCGGGTCGGAGTGATCTGAAGCCGAATCGGCACAACCTGCGGCGGATTGCGGCATTCGGTTTTCCGCATTGATCGACCTACGATTGCCGCTATGCCACGCGTGAAGATCGCCATCGTCGGCCGGCCGAATGTCGGCAAGTCCTCGCTGCTCAACCGTCTTGCCGGGCGGCGGGTGTCGATCGTCGATCCCACGCCGGGCGTCACACGAGACCGCGTCGCCCAGCAGATTACGCTCGATCCACCGCTGAGTGCTCCGGGCGATGCTCCGCAGCTTGATGTTGAAGTCATCGACACGGGTGGCTATGGCGTGTACACCGCGGAAGGCGGCCGCTACGACGACGTCGGCGCAGATCTTGCCGATCTCACACCCGAGATCGAGCAGCAGATTGCCGTCGCCCGGCGTGATGCATCAGTCATCCTGTTTCTCATCGATGCACAGGCGGGCATCACGGCCCTGGATGAGACCGTCGCGCGGCTGATCCGGGAAGAGGGCTCATCGGCGCGCGTCCTGCTCGTGGCGAACAAAGTCGATTCCGACTCATGGGTGCCCCACGGGCTTGAAGCAGCCGGGCTTGGCTTCGGCGAACCGATGTGCGTGTCCATGACGAGCCGATTCGGCCTGCGCGACCTGCTCGATGTGCTCTACGAGCGCTCATTCGACGCGGCTCTTGCGCTCACGGGGGGCGATGCGGCCGCGCTCGAGGATGATGAGCCTGAGGAACTGAAGGTTGCCATCGTCGGTCGGCGCAATGCGGGCAAAAGCACGCTCATCAACGCACTGGCAGGTGAGCCGCGCGTCATCGTCTCGGAGATCGCAGGAACCACGCGCGACTGCGTGGATGTGCGTTTCGAGATTGAAGGTCGAACGATGCTCGCAATCGACACCGCAGGCTTGCGCAAGCGCAAGAGTTTCTCCGATGATATCGAGTACTACGCGTACCACCGGATGCTTCGAGCGATCCGCCGATCGGATGTTGCCGTGCTGCTCGTTGATGCGCGCAGGAAGGTTTCGCAGGTCGACAAGAAGCTCTCGCTGGAACTTCAGCGTCAGCACAAGCCGACGATCATCGCCGTGAACAAGTGGGATCTTGTCGATGAGTCGAAGGTCAAACCCGAGGAGTTTCTCGAGTATCTCACTAGGGAACTGCGCGGGCTGGATTACGCGCCGATCGTGTTCATCAGTGCTCTGGAAACCGACGGCATGCGCGATCTCGTGGCACTTGCATTCAACCTGCATCAGCAGGCATCGCATCGCGTCTCAACCGGGCAACTCAACGATGTGATGGAGCAGATTCTCCAGCAGCGCGGGCCATCGTCGAAACTCGGCACGCAAGCGAAGTTGTATTACATCACGCAGGTAGAAACGAGCCCGCCCACCATCGTGATGGTTGTGAACGACCCGAAGCTGTTTGAAGGCAACTACGAACGATACATCCTGAATCGCCTGCGCGATGAACTTCCATACAGCGAGGTGCCGATCCGGCTTGTCTTCAAGAAGCGCGGCCGCAAGTCGCTTCATCAACTGAAGTTCGGCACCGACGAGCAGCAGGTCATCGCTGAAGGAGCCGATGCGGGCGAGTTTCTCATCGACACGGCCGATCACGACGCGTGATTCCACGGGAATCGCACGTTTTTTCCTTCAGACTTACCCTCCCGTGTGTTTACACTGTCCGGTGGATTCCGGGGTGTTGCACGGGAGAAAGCAGCACGCCATGGTGGATTGGTGCGCGGGCAGCCGACGGAACCTGCTCGCGATTTTCATCACGTTCGGACTGCTCGCCGCGGTCGGCGGGCAGACACTCAGCAGCAGCAGGTTGATCGAGCCGACCGGCGCGTGCTGTCTTGCGCGTGACTGTGCAGTTCTCACGATGGAAGCGTGCCAGTCGCTTGGAGGCACGTACCTCGGCGATGGCGCCGCATGTGACGACCCCGGAAACGACGACGACGGCGACGGCTTGCGCAACGCATGCGACCAATGCGCGCAGAACGAAACGAAGACCTTGCCCGCCTCGTGCGGCTGCGCTTCACATGATGCATTCGTTGGCCTGGATTTCGCGACATCGTTCGGCACGGCAGGCACCGGTGACAGCGTGCCGAGCACGCCTTGGGGGGTCGCCGTTGACGCAGCCGGTCGGATCATCGTCTCCGACGTGAATAACGACTGCGTCCGCGTCTATAACGCGGATGGCTTATTGTCGTTCGTGATTGGCGGACCGGGGAGCGAGCCGGGCGAGTTCGCAGATCCCAGCGGTGTAGCGGTGGATCGCTTCGGGCGGATTTTCGTCGCAGATGCCAGCAACCACCGCGTGCAGGCGTTTGACCATGCGGGCACATTTCTGTTCTTATTCGGCGGTCAAGGTGATGGTCCCGGGTATTTCGACCTGCCCGTGGGTATCACGACAGATGCAATCGGGAACATCTACGTCGCTGATTCAGCGAATGATCGTGTGCAGGTGTTTTCAAGCACCGCTGAGTTCCTGTTTCAGTTCGGCATGGATGGGCAGGCAATCGGCGAACTGAAGTCGCCACTGGATGTTGCGGTGCATCCGGATGGGCGCATCTTTGTGGCCGATACGCTCAACAGTCGCGTGCAGGTGTTCGACGCTGCGGGGACGCTGGATTTCGTCATCGGCGCGCCGGGCGTGGATGCGGGGGAGTTCGTCCTGCCACGCGGCATTACCGTTGGCCGTGACAGCCTCGTGTACGTTGCAGATTCGACCAACCACCGCGTTCAGGTGTTCGCTGATGATGGAACGCTGCTGGACGTGATCGGTTCATTTGGCAGCGGCGCGGAAGAGTTTCAACTGCCGGCAGGCATCGCTGTCGATGCGGCCGGGCTGGTGCATATTGCAGATTTCAACAATGCCCGCGTGCAGATTGCCGAACGCGTGACGACGTGCAACATCTGCCCGGGCGATTCCAACGGCGACCTGTTCGTCTCGCTCGAAGACCTGCTCGGCGTGCTCTCGAACTGGGGAGGTACCGGCCCGTCGGGCGATGTCAATGCAGATGCAGGCGTGGATCTGCAGGACCTGCTCGATGTCCTCGCAAACTGGGGTGGCGGCTGCGCAGCGGACTGATCAGTCACGATTGCGAGGTTGCTCATCGTCACTTTGTGCGTGATTCTTCTTCGTGTTGTTGTTGCGCGCGAAGGCCTGCGTGCGCTGCCTGCGGTACTGCGACCGATTCAACAGCCCGAGCGCGGCAAGGCCGCAGATCGTCGCAACGACAAGTTCCGTGGCGCGGTTGACCAGATCAGCAGTCAGCCCGATTTCGAGAACGTGCTCAGTGAGCAGCGGCGACGCGAGTCCAATCGTCCATTCGCGAATGCCAAGACCGTTGCTGAAGATCGGGATCATCGTTGCTACGGAACTGATGCACGCCATCGTGAGCGCCGCTTCCGGGGAAATCGGCAGGCCGAGCAGGCGAAACGCAAGCCAGTACCGCAACGTCCAGATCAGCAGTTCCGCGTAGCGCACGAGTGACGCAAGCATGTACAGGCGCCACGATGGTCGAAACGCCAGGCCAATGATCACGGGCACGACTGCAGATGTCGTCAGCAGCAGCGGCGCGGATGCAAGTGTCTTCACGCCGATCGCCAGCGCGAAGTACCCGGCGAGCGCGATTGAGATGACCGATGCCTGCAGCAGCACCTTCATTGAATCGCGCACGCGTATGTCGTGGATTTTCTTGTGATACGCGATGCGGCCGATGAGCCCGGGCCGCAACGGCAGAAAGTTGAGCATCGTCGCCGCGGCAATGAGCAGTTGCATCTCGAAGATGCCGACGTGCCCGTACCGCGACTTGAGAATGCTGAACATCACCCCGGTGAGGATGATGTTGGCGACAACCGACAATGACAGCAGACCTGCCTCCCACGAGATGACATCGATGCGGTCAACTGCCTCGCCGATGACTTCGCGCTGCTGCACCACGACAACGATGACTGCCGCGAGCATGCCCACCCCGAGGATGTAGCCGGCCAGGCGCGCGTAGCGAGGCCAGTGACGCGCATCACTTGGGATGTCCTGCTCTTCGGGCAGGTCAATGGTGTGTGGATCGGTGTTGTCTACGGTCGACATCGGCAGCCCATCATTGGCCGATCGTCAGCCCTGCGTTGCAGATTCCCGGCGGATGCGGTCGGCATGTTCCATCACCGATCGTACATGGTCTGCCACATGCACAATGATTTCGTCACCACTGCGGGCAGCCGCATCGAGCATGGGGTCCTGTGCGTACTCGACGTGGTGCAGCAGATATGCGAGCCGGACGAGGCGATCCTCCGACCGCTGCGCGACGCCGCGAATCGCGTCTCGTGCCGGTCCTGGACCGAGCACGGCCAGCACCCACGCCTGTGCTGGCCCATCGAGCTTGGCATAGGCCTCTGGAAGTGCCTGTTCGATGCGGTCCACCAGTCGCTCGGCAGCGCCTTGTTTAGCATCACGCGGGACGAGGATACGTTCAGCCGTGACGTGCGTGAGCAGAGCCACTGCTTCGATATCTGTGCGTAAGTCAGGTTCGGCGATGGCATTGAGTCGCTGTTCGATCCATGCGGGTGTGACGCGCTGCCCGTCGATTCGCAGTGGTTCACTTCGAGATTCGCCGCCGAGCGCGCCTGGGCGAAGCGTTGCACCCGATGCACTCGGCACTGCGTTCCAGATGACATTGAAGCGAACGAGCGAGCCGGCAAGCAGGTGTTCGGTGAGTTTGCCGCCGATGCCGTGCGTGCGCAGATCGACGGGGATAATCAGCCGTTCGCGTGGTTCGAGCCGCAGTCTGCGATCAATGTCGATGACGATCGCGTTGGAAGCGTCGACGGTGTTTCCCGGCACGCGCAGGCGCGGCTCGATGAGAATCTGCGGACGAATCGGCCCTTCCGGGTCGATTGCGAGCGGCACGATCGCGTTGTTGGAGATCTGAACATTCACAATCCACGGCTCAAGCACACCCACCACAGGCTTTGGCGGGACGACGCGCGCGGAGAACGCGAGAGTCGACTGCGTCGGCAGGCGGTCGATGAAGCGAGGCAGGGTCGCTGCGAGATCATTGAGTTCCCCGGAAAGATCACTCAGCAGCACGCGCTGGCCGAGCATTTCAAAGAGCAGTTCGCCCGCCCAGAGTCCGACGAGGGTGCCAGGCTGCGCACGGTTGATCGCGAGGAGCGTGCGGGCTGCGTCGCGGGTGCGGCCTGCGTTGAGATGTGTGATCGCCAGCCCGAGCCGGGCGATGATGTCGTCTTGCGCGAGCGGCTCAAGCAGGCTCGCCGCTTCATCAAGTTTGCCTCGACGCATCGCCAGCCAGCCATCGAAACGCTGCTGCGCACTTTCGTTGAGCGGCTTGTACGACGCGGCTTGCGAGAGCAGTTCTTCTGCCCGGTCTGGATCATCGCCAAGCCAGAGGATGCCGGTCGCCATGGTCAGATAAATCTCTGCGACGCGGTCAAGGTCCGGTTCTTCCTGCTCGAGATCCCGATCGATTGCCTGCTGTTGCCCTTTGAGAGCGGCCTCCAGCGCCTCAGATGCATCCGCGTGGCCGGTGCGCTCATAGAGAACGGCCCGCACGATGGAAATGGTGGTCCCGAGGGGGACATCGCCAATGATCTGCTCGACCGGCTCACCTCGCTCGCGCGCTGCAGCGATTTGTCGTCGGACGAGCCGATTTGCCAGCGCCTGTCGTTCGCTGATCAGTCCGATGGCATGTTCGATGCGGTTGGCGCCCCACGCAGCGATGACCTGATCCGAGAGCAGATCGGTATCGATGATGCGCCCGTCTGCTTCAGCGATGCCGGTGGCAATGTCGTACATTCGTGACGCGGCCTGGTAAGCACCCGAATCGAGCAGCAATCGCGCAAGACGGGTTGCGGTTATGCCATCGGCGGGGTTGGCCAGCAGCAGGCCGAGGAGCAGTTCTGCTTCGCCTGCCGGGTCGTCGACGTTGGCATCGAAGTATCCCGCGGCAAGTCCCATTGCCGCCTGGTTGGCCGGGTCGACGGCGATGGCGTCTGTGAGCGCCTCCGTAAACGCTCGCACGCGTCCCTGCCGCTGGTGGAGCAGCGCGAGGTCGAGCAACAGCCGCGAGGTACCCGCAGGGCCGAGCTTCGCGCGGCTCTCAGGCGTGAGCCATCGCTCATAGGCCAACATCCGATCCTCAATCGTCTGATGCTGTTCGATGTCAATGATCGCCTCGGCGAGTCGGGCGAAGGCATCATCCGGGTCGAGATCAACGAGCACGCGGACGGCCTGCTCAGTCAGGTCGGGCCTCTCTGCAAGCGAACCGAGCTTCATGGCGATTCGCCAGAGGTCGGGATTGGCCGGGTCGAGTTGGATGGCCTGCTCGATCAGGTCGCATGCAGCGATGAGCGAGGTTGTGCTCAGCGGCTCTGCCTGGGTCGACTGCCGCGCCGCCCGGCCCATCTCCAGCGCGAGCCGCTCGCGGATGGTCTGGCCGTCAGCAGTTGCGCTGATCAGGCCGAGGGTGGCTGCAAGAGCCAGCGAGAGCAGATTTGTGCCGGGTTTGGCGAATCGCATGGGCGTTGGGCTCTGAATCGGTCCGCGGCT
This sequence comes from uncultured Isosphaeraceae bacterium, assembly GCA_964631295.1. Taxonomy (GTDB): domain Bacteria; phylum Planctomycetota; class Phycisphaerae; order Phycisphaerales; family SM1A02; genus CAZVXI01. The sequence continues at coordinate 33,920 of CAZVXI010000003.1, read as the reverse complement.
GGCGGAAACTTGCTGCCAAACCGCCTGTTTGCGGCAGGTTCCACTGATCTGCGCGGTAGAAAATGCGGACAGAGTGTACGAGGATCCCTGTTCGTCAGGGTTTGGTTCTGTGTGTATCGGCATCTATGATGGACCGATTCACATGAGTCCGGGGCGGACGGATGACGCAGTGGGTACGCACGGCGACCCAATGAAGTTCGTTGCATCGTATCATGGTGTTTGGTACGGTCATCGTTTTGCGGGCCTTCTGGCCTCCGAGGCACAAGTGCCGAATAGTGGCGGAGTTGTAATGAATATGGGTCGTGTGCTGCTGAACCTTACAGGTCTGCTTGCCATTGTCTTGATCGCATCCACTGCTTCAGGGCAGGGTGCGCCGCGCAATCTTGATCGGCTGCTCAACATGCAGGGTCAGCCGACCGCCGACGAACAGGCGCAGATTCAGCGCTATGCAGACCACTGGCTTCGTCGGTTGGCCGGCGATGATGCCGACGAGGTTGCCGAAGCGGCTGATGAGTTGCTCGACCCGCCCAGCAACCAGCTCGCAACCGCTGCGTTCCGCATTGCGTATTCAAAGGCCACGCTTGAAGGGCTCGAGCGCGTTCTCGAAGACGGTTCGACCTACCAGGCCGTGCAGGCGATGAAGGTGACGAGTTTCCTCGGCTCGCGCGATGCAATGGAACTGGCGATGCGCCACGTGAGCGCCGCCAATGAACCGCGGTGGAAAGTCCGTCTCTGGGCAGCGAAGGGTGCGAGGATTCTGCTCGCGCAGTTGCAGCGCGACAACGCGCGCCCCGCGCAGATCGACGGATATCTGCGCCGCATCCTCACCGCGTCTCATCTGGAAGACAACTGGGTCGTGCTCCTGCGCGACTTCGAAGCAATGGCCAGCGTCCGCCGCGAAGTCGGGCGCGAAGCACAAGTCGAAGCGTTGCAGAAGGCCATCGACCGGATGGAGCAGGCGAGCAGAGCGCCCAGCGATCTGATGCTTGCAGTCTGCCGCGTGATCGACAGTCTGCTGATTCAGTACATTGACCCGGCACTGTCCCTCGATGACCAGCGCAAGTTCGGCCGGGCACTCGGCGTGCAACTTGCCCGCGTGTACGAAATCGCCGAAATGCACTGGGACAAGGCGCAGTCGGCTGAGCAGGCCAACAAGGCATACGAGCGGGCGATCAGCGGCAGTGACCGCCTGCTGCAACTGATCGACTCCACGCTTCAGACAACAAGCGGCAGCGGTCCTGAACTGCGCCCGGCATGGATCAGCGGCAATCGCGTCCAGTTCGAGTCAGGCACAAAAACGTGGACCACACGCGTGAAGACTTACGTCGGCTGATGGATCACCGGCCGCCTTGCGATTCAATCACCCCGGTGTGAATCACGAAGTCTGCTCTGCCGCGATCTTCATCCAGCAACACATCCGACGAGCGCGGCTGCATCGAGACGTTCACGATGCGCAGTGACCGGTCGCGCGCCAGCATCTGCTCGACCACGCCGCCGCGAAAGTCGCTGTGGAACTGTCCGATGAGCAGGATCACCAGCCCGCCGCGCTGCCGATGTGCGCGCACGACCGAGTCTGCCATCGTCGCGTCCCACACTTGTTGTGATCGGAAGATCGACTCGACCATTGCGTTGGCGTCTTCCTGGCTCATCTCGCCGCCATGACCGGCCATTCCGGACATCACATCGAAGAATCGCTTTCGATACGCCTCGCTTGCTGGCGTTGGCAGTTCGAACAGACGCCGCCGATCAGCGTCGAGGGCGCGCAGTTCGTCGTAGCCATTGCGGGCGAGTCGCACGTAGCGGCGCGGCGCGTTGGCAGCAATCACACGTTCATCAGCAGCTTTGATCGTGTCGATGGCGGGCAGGTACCAGTGAGGCCAGGCGTTGCGCCCTCCCCAGTTGCCTGACTCTGTGCGGCGTGTGAACTCTTCTGCGTCAATGATGCCGTCCATGTAATCGTCGGCGAAGGGCTGCTCATCTCGCTCGAGCATCTCCAGCGCGAGCGTGACGGCATCTCCACGCGAGTCGATCGCAGTGGCGACCACGGCGTGCTGGAGCGCATGGCCGACCGCATCGTTGTGCTGCTCGCCGAGAATCAGCACATCCGCCCACGTCGCTGCTTCCATGAGTTCCGCCCAGCCGACGCGCATGCCGGCTGCTTCGCCACGTCCGACGAACATGGCCAGCGGCTCATCGGCGAGGGCGGTGGATGTCACGGCTGGCTCGCCCGGATCGCCCTCTTCGTCGGCGGTCAGGCGATGGACCATGACCCCGGCTGCCGGGCCCGGCATGGAGGCTGGCTCGGTGAAGGCCGTCGGCGGGTGGCTCTCGAAGTAGCCGGGCGATGCGCAGCCTGTCAACAGAATCGCAATAAAACCGGATGCGGCTGCTGCCCGTATGGGCTGGAAGAGCGGAATACTTCTCATGGCTCAAGGGTAGCAGGTGCCAGTGGCGGTGGTCACAGCAGGCGGGGGATGCGGGCTGTGCCGGCGTCGATTGGATGGACCGCCGGGTTGGGTCTTCCGAATCAGGCCCGGCTGCGCATACTATGGAAGCAGAGAACGTGCTTGCCCGGGTTATCAGACGGGCGACCGAAGGCAGCCCGGGGGAAGAAGAAGGACCGCAGAAATATGCATCAGAACGGGCGCGGCAGGTATCAGCAGGTGGCGAGCATCGCAATCGCAGCGATATGCGGGTTGGCGACGCTCAGCCACGCACAACAGGCGCGGCGGGATGGCCGTGGAATCGATCAACAGCCACCCATCAAGCAGATACGCACGAATGTCATCTCGCGAGACGTTTTCGAGCAGATCATGAAAGCCGGGATGAATCCCGCAGCGTGTCGGCCCGGACTCGGCGTGAGCGATTACTACGTGACGCCTGAGCAGGAGGCCCTGCTGCAGCAGATGGAGCAACCCTACGAAGTCATTGATGCTGACGTTCGCGCCCGGCACAAAGCAGAACAGCAGCGCATCGCGCAGCACAACGAGCAACTCGCAGCCGGTCTGCGCGGCGTGAGCTGGTACGACGACTACAAAGATCGCGACCAGGTCAACACGCTGATCGACGACCTCGTCGCGGCGCATCCGACGCTGGTCAGCAAGATCGACATCGGTGATTCGCTGGAAAGCCGCGAGACCTTCGCCATGCGCATCAGCGGCGACGGTACGACCAAGCCCGCAGTGCTTATCAACGCATGCCAGCACGCGCGCGAATGGCTCACGCCGATGACTGCAATGTACATCGCCGAGCAACTGCTCACCAACTACAGCAGCGACCCGTGGATTCAGCAACTGGTCGACTCGACAGAGATCTTCATCGTCCCCATCACGAACCCCGACGGGTATGTGTACACGTGGACGACTGATCGCAACTGGCGCAAGAACCGGCGTGACAACGGCGGCGGCATCTTCGGTGTCGATCCCAATCGAAACTGGGACAAGAACTGGGGCGGTGTCGGTTCGAGCGGCAGCACCGACAGCCAGATATATCGCGGCACGGCTCCGTTCAGCGAGCCGGAAACACAGAACCTGCGGGATTTCATCCTCGCCCGACCGCAAATCGTCGCCCACATCGACTTCCACACGTTCGGCGAGGTGATCCTGCAGCCGTGGGGATTCGTCGAGCCCTATGACGATGTGCCCAACGACTTTGAGTCGATTGAGGCGCTCGGAAAGATGATGCGCGACGCGATTGCGAGCGTGTTCGGCACGCCGTATGAAAACGTCTCCGGGGCAGGTGGCGTCGGGTTCGCCAGCGGCATTGCCCCCGACTGGACAACCGATCAGGGGATCATCGGCTACACGATCGAAATGCGACCCGCGTGTTGCACGTTCGATCCGGATCCGACCGAAATCGAGCCCAACGCGCAGGAAAACTATCAGGCGGCGCTGGCGATGATCGACTTCGCCCGCACGCTCCCTGTCGACTGGGATGGCGATTCGGTTCCGCCGCCGGTGCTCCCTGCCAACAGCACTGTCAATATCGACTTCACGTTCGAACCGCGCGGCGGGCTCACGCTCGATCCAACCACTGGGAAGTTGTTCACGCAGACGGCAGCGCGGAGCTGGATCGAATCACCGTTGACGCACATGGGTGGCGATGACTATCAGGCCACGTTCAACACAGGCCCGTGCGGCGAAGTCATCGAGTGGTACCTGCAGATTGACACGACTGATGGCTACGCGTTCACAGTGCCCGCTGACGGTGCGGATTCGCCCCACGCGATCGTGGCGACAACGACCGTCACGATCGCTGATGACAGCTTCGAGACCGACGCCGGCTGGACAACCAGCGCCACCGCAAGCGACGGTCAGTGGCAACGTGGTGTGCCGATCGATGATGACAGTTGGCCGTACGATCCGGTGAGCGATGGTGATGGCAGCGGCCAGGCATGGCTCACTGACAACACGGCAGGCAACTCCGATGTTGACGGCGGCTCCGTCACGCTCACAAGCCCTGCGTACGACATGACCGTGAGCGAAACGTGGTTCATTTTCTACCGCTACTTCCTGCACCTGACAGATCTCAGCGTCACGGACCGGATGACCGTCGAGATCAGCAGCGGCGGGCTCGCCGGCCCGTGGACGCAGATCGCGCTGCATGATTCAAGCGGCGCGCTGCTGTGGCGCGAGCACATCATCACGCAGGATGATCTGGACGCGGCCGGCGTGACGCTCACCGACGACATGCGCCTGCGATTCATCGCCAGCGACTTGGACTCCGGGCAGATCGTCGAAGCGGGCATCGATGATCTGGACATCACCGGCATCGAGGTGTGTTCACTGCCCGGCGATACCACCGGCGACGGCAACGTCGATCTCGCGGACCTGCTTGATGTGCTCAGCAACTGGGGCACCGGTGGATCGGGCGGCGGCGATGCAGATGGCGACGGCGACGTTGACCTCGCAGACCTGCTGGCCGTCCTGAGCAACTGGGGTTCGATGGCGTGACGCGCCCAACCTGATCGCTCACGCGACATGACGGCGGCCATCACGCAGTGTGCGCGTGGTCGTTTGCGGACGGTGCATCGCCACGTTCGATGTCCGTCATCTGGCTGACGCGCCTCGCGTGGCGGCCACCCTCGAATGGTGTCGCCAGCCAGAGATCGGCCCAGGCATTGATCTGATCCGGATCGCTCGCGTCTGCGGCGATGCAGAGCACGTTGGCATCGTTGTGCCTTCGCGACATTTCGACCGCGTGGTTGTCATAGCCGATGGCAGCCCGCACGCCCGGAATCTTGTTCGATGCGATGGCGATGCCGTTGCCAGAACCGCACAGCAGGATGCCGACCTCGGCCTGACCATCGGCGACAGCGCGTCCGACGAGCCAGGCGCTGATCGGGTAGTCGCGTGAGTCCGGCCCGGTTTCGCCGAGCATGAGCACGTCGTGGCCAGCCGCTTCAAGGTGCCGGGCGAGTGATGCCCCGGCCGCGTCACCGCGATGATCCGATGCGAGAGCCACCTTCATGGGACAAAATCTCCTTCAATCGCTCGGGGATGATCGCCCGCAGCCGTTCGAGCACAGTGCGATATGCCCGCACTCCCTCGCCGATCGGGTCGGCGGTGTCGTCTTCCGGGTCGAGCCGTTCGATGATCGTGTCGACGGAGTCGTCCTCGGCGGCCATCGACCGAACAGCCGAGACGTGGCTGTCTGTCATGCACAGGACCGCATCAGCCTTGGCGATCATCTCCAGCGTGAGCGGTTTGCTGTACCCGCTGTGCTCGATTCCGATGGACTCGAGCGCATCGACCGTTTCGATGCTGGTGGGCGAGCCGTCGGCGGCGTAGATGCCGGCGGATGCCACGAGCAGGTCGTCGGCGATGTCGCCGAGGGCGTCTGCACCCTCGTTGAGAATCCAGTGCCGCGCGATCGCCTCAGCCATCGGGCTGCGGCAGGTGTTTCCGGTACAAACAAAGAGAATCGTGCGCATGGATCGGCTCTGGGCTCGCCTTGATTGGCAATGTCGGTGTATCGTAGCGGCACGCGGACAACATCGCAGGTAGGCAGATGCGAGCCACCCGGTGCATCTTGCTTGCGGGATCAATCCACCCTGCGGTACATTGCATGCGAGGCGCGACGATTGGCGTCGCCATCGCAGTTGGAGTAACCAGTGGAATTCGTGGATCAGGCGGAAGTTCTCAGCGTCCTCAGCGAAATGGGCATGACCCAGGAGGAGGACGGCGATCTCGCGCGGTTGTCGATGAAAGACGACGACGAGACCGTTCACTTGCACATTCACACGGACGGATCAGTCGACGCACACGAGGGCGCGAGGTCGATCGAGGTTGCCAAGGGCGAGATGCCCGCGATGCTCGAACACCTGCTGCATCTGCTGCGCATGTCGCAGGTCGTGCTCATGCCGGTGGGCAAGTGGCGGAACGTGTTCGATGCGGTCGCGTTCTCACTCGCGGAGAACGAAGATTGGCAGGAGTTCGAGCACACGGCCACAGTCGCGCTCAACGGCCGCGACCCGCTGCTGTGTGATGCCGCAGATTTCAATCTGCTGGTGTCGCTCGTGCGGGCGCTGTTCTCCGATGGCGAGGGCGAATCGCAAACGCTGTTGATCACATCCGCGACGGCGCCGTTCATCATAGAGATCGTTCCCGATGGCGCGATGCGCTTGACACTCGGCAGCCATGTGCTGGCTGACGAAGTTGCAGACGCGTTTGAGGCGCATCAGTAACAGTGAAGAGGCGCTCCTGACGCATGCGATGGATCGCACCACTGTTGATACTTGCCGGGTTACTGGCGGGGGTGTTGTATGTCGACTCCACGCCGCCGCGCAGCGATATTGTCATCGTCAATGACAAGGACGCGTTCACCCTCGATCCGCAGCGCATGAGTTACCTGCAGGACTTTCGGCTTGCATACGCGTTGTATGAGCCGCTCGTACGGTGGAATCTGGACGATTACTCGATCGTGCCTGCAGCCGCTGAGTCGTGGTCGATCAGCGCGGATCAACTCACCTGGCGCTTTGCAATCGCGCCGGGAGCAGCCTGGTCGAATGGCGAGCCTGTGCTGGCCGATGATTTTGTATACGCGCTGCGCCGGCTGCTCATGCCGGACACCGCCGCGGACTACTCAGGACTGTTGTTCGTCATCGACGGCGCCGCGGGGTTCTTCGATTGGCGGCAGGAGCAGATGCGCGCCACCGCGCAGGCTTCGCAGAAAATGTCATCCGATGAAGCGCGCATCGGTGCCGTCGAAGCTGCGTGGGCTGATGCGCTGCAGCAGTTTGATGACACGGTCGGTGTGCGGTCACTCGATGACGGCAGCACGCTCGAGATTCGCCTCAGCCAGCCGACGGCATACGTGCTCGACTTGCTGTGCTTCGTCGTGTGCTGCCCGGTGTATCAGCCAGCGGTCGAGGGCTGGCCTGCTGATCATCTTGATCGGTCGAATCCACCGCCAATGCGGGATCGCGCATTTGTCCGGCTCGACCCGGCGACGGGGCGATTCGAGCAGGACCACCAGTGGGCGCGGCCGGGCCGACATGTCAGCAATGGGCCGTATGTCCTCACGCAGTGGCGCTACAAGCGCGACATCCGGCTTGATGCGAATCAACATTTCCATCGCCCGGGGTTGCTGCGCAATCAATCAGTCACGCTGCTGACGATCGAAGACAACAACACGCGCGTGCTTGCGTTCGAATCAGGCGCTGCCGAGTGGATGCCAACCGTTGGCACAGACTACGAAGCAGACATGCTCGCGCAGCGTTCTGCATACGAACAGGAACACCGCGCTGAACTCGACTCGCTGCTTGCATCAGGCATTGCGTTTGATGATGCGATCGCGCAACTGCCTGAACCGAACAAGGGGCAACGGCGTGACATACACCTCACGCCTGCGTTCGGCACGAGTTTCTTCAGTTTCAACTGCCGCGCGCAGCTCCCCGATGGCCGCGAGAACCCGTTCACGATTCCTGCTGTGCGCCGCGCGTTTTCGATGGCCATCGACAAACAGGCCGTCGTGGAGCACGCCACGCGGCTCAACGAGCCAGCGGTGAACGTGCTGATCCCGCACGGCTCGATTCCAGCATACGACGGCCCGAGCGGGCTGGCGTTTGATGTTGACGCAGCGAAGCGAGAGCTTGCATCGGCCGGCTGGTTGGATCGCGATGGAGACGGCGCAGTCGAGGACAGCACGGGGGATCCGTTCCCGGTGATTCGGCTTGTCCATACGCCGAGCACCAACTGGGTTGTGCTTCATGTCAAGTCGCAGTGGGAACAGGCGCTTGGTGTGCAGATCGAGTTGCACAGCAAGGACAGCAAGTTCTTCAAGGAAGACCTCAAGCAGGGCAACTTCATGATCGCGCCCGGACGCTGGTATGGCGATTACGGCGACCCGACGACATTCCTCGACATCAACCGCACGAGTGACGGCAACAACGATCGCGGATTCGCACATGAACCGTATGATGCGCTGCTGGATCAGGCAGCGAACGAACTTGATGCTGCGAGGCGCATGGCGATCCTGCGTGAAGCTGAGCGGATGCTCGTCGAAGAGCAGTTGCCGCTCATGCCGCTGCGACAGCTCGTGCAGATTTCCATGTACAGGCCGAGTGAACTGCGTGGCGTAAGCCGTCATCCGCGGCAGATGCAGTACTTCTGGCGATTCGAGCGGGTGGCACCATGATCATCCGCCGACTGGCACAAGTTCCGGTGATTGTGTTCGTGATCTACACGATCACGTTCGCGCTCGCGTGGCTTGCGCCCGGCAATCCGTTGGAGAAGCCAGAGGGTCGCAGGCCGCCTGAAGAGATCATGCAGGCGATGCTCGCGAGTTATGCGCTCGACAATCCGGTGACGTTCTACTTCGATTACCTGGGCAAAGCGAGCGGGGTGAGTTGGCTGATCGGCGTCCATGACCAGCCGTTCGATCTCGGCCCAAGCCTCCGGCACGAGAACTGGACAGTGAACGAAATCCTTGCGGCCGGTCTGCCTGTGTCAATCACGCTTGGACTCACCGCGATCCTGCTGGCGGTCATCATCGGGACGGCTGCGGGTGTGCTTGGTGCGGTGCGGCCCGGCTCGTGGATGGACGCGGCAACGCTGCTGCTTGCACTCATCGGAATATCACTGCCGACATTCGTCATTGGCACGGCGCTGCTGCTCGTGTTCGCGGTCTGGCTTGCGTGGCTGCCGATCGGTGGATGGGGCGGCTTCGCGCATCTCATATTGCCAGCCGTGACACTCTCGCTGCCGTTTGCTGCGTATATCGCGCGGCTGACGCGCTTCGGCATGATCGAACAACTGCAAAGCGATCATGTCCGCACGGCCCGCGCCAAGGGCCTGCCCGAACGAACAGTGTTGCTCAAACACGCGCTCAAGAATGCGTTCCTGCCGGTCCTCAGTTACCTCGGGCCGGCAGCGGCGATGGCGATGACCGGCTCATTTGTCGTCGAGAAAGTCTTTGCAGTTCCGGGCATCGGCACGCACTTTGTCGATGCGGTGCTCGCCAAAGATCTCACGCTCATCATGGGGATTGTGCTCACCTATGCGACGATGCTGGTGTTGTTCAACTTGCTCGTCGATGTCACATACCGGTGGGTTGACCCGCGAATTGCTGTTTCTGCATGATGCGTGGATGGCCTGTGGATTGCCTCCGCAATATCGTGTAACATTCTGTAAGCAGGGGACTTATGTAACAGATCGGCCCGAGTGTCACCATTTTATCATTGATGAAAATCAATGAATCGGTATCCTGTGGGTGAGGAGGGGGAGCCGAATGTCCGACATGGAGCATGTCATGGCCCCGACCTCACAACTCGTTGACGAGCCCGGCAGGACGGCTGTCGCCCCCGTGCCATTCGCGGCAACGCCCGCCGACTACGAAGCAATCTATGCTCAGGCCGACGGCCGCACCGATCGCGTGCCATGGGAAGATGGCTGCGCCCACCCGGCTCTGGTCAGTTGGCTGAACGTCGTTGCGCCGTCGCTGATTCGTTGCGGCTCGCGCGTCGCGGTCGTTGGTTGCGGCCTGGGTGATGATGCGCGTGAACTCATCAAGCGCGGGTACGACGTCACGGCATTTGATTGCAGTGAAACGGCGATCGCATGGGCGAGGCAGATTGATCCGGAAAACGCCCACTGCTACCAGTGTGCAGATCTGTTCGACCCCGACCCGCACTGGCGGCATCGCTTCGACCTCGTCGTCGAAGTTCACACGCTCCAGTCGCTCACGCCGGCCTCGCAATCGATCGGGCTGAGCGCGATCGCGGAACTCATGAGTCCGCACGGGCATCTGCTGGTGATCGCGCATGGCGCGCCGGAGCCAGTTGACTTGGAAGACGGCCCCCCGTGGCCGCTCACGGAACGAAACCTGCGCGATGCTGCCACATCGGCTGGCCTCGCGTCTGAGGGCGGCATCACGAGCTTCGTCGATGATGGCGTTGAGCCGCCTGTGCACCGCATCCGCGCGTTGTTCCGTCGCGCGTAGCCCATTGCAGATGTGTCACCGGTTGACCAGCCATGCGGATCGGGCGCAATGAGCGCACGGTGTGTTGATGGGGCTGACTGCTGTCGGGATCACCCCAGTGGCCGCAGGTTGCGCGAGACTGGTGTGCGATACGCCATGACTGATGGGATCACGCCTGCGAGGATGGCGAGCAACAGCGTGCCCGTGACGACGTAGAGGATGATCTGCAGCGGGAACGATGGCTCGATGACCAGCCCGAGCCGCTGTCGCATGATTGTGGAGACGACCTCGCCACCGCCAATGGCGAGGAGTATCCCGAGCACGCCGCCGATGAGCCCGAACAGTGCTGACTCTGTCATCACCAGGCCGAACACGCGGGCCTGGCTGGCGCCCAGCACGCGAATCACGGCAATCTGCCTGCGGCGCTGCTCCATCGAGTTGTATAGCGCAAGCATGATCCCGATGCCGCTGGCCAGCATCACGACCGCCGCCATGCCAAGCAGGATCTGATCCACATTGCTGATGATCGCGAACAGCGAGCTGATCTGCACGTTGGGGTCCGCCACGGTGATATCAATCTGCGAGCGCAGCTCATTAAAGACTTGCTGCTGCGCTGCGGAGAACTGTCGGCCGGGGCGTGAGGCAACGCGGGTGTAGATGCCCGTGATCAGACGGTCGGCATCGATGAGGTGGTCGGCAGTCGTGAGTTCCACGTTCGGGTCGGCTAATTTGCGCCGATCATGTGCATGGATGATCCATGAGCTTGTCAGATCGGTGATGAGCGCACGATCGTGCGGGCCGCCTGTTGGTTCGAGAATGCCGACAACCGTGTAGGTGTATTCGTAGTGAATGTGATCGCGCGGCGCATCATCCGAGTCGCCGCCCATCGCAGACCCGCGCGACTCACCTGTCCCGTGCGTAAGGAACAGTTCATCGCCGATGCGCAGGCGCGTCGCGGCGGCAACTTTCGCGCCCACGACAACTTCAAAGGGTTCATCGAAGAACTTGCCCTCGGCAAGTTCCCACGTCTGGTCCTGGTCGCTGTAAGGCCTGAACTTCGCGAAGAAATCTGTGGTTGTCGCGAGAACGGGATGTGTGCGGTAACTGTCGCCCTGCTGCGTCGGCACGGCATACTCGAACGGGTACGACGAAGCGATTTGTTCGTAACGCCACCATTCGATCGGAACGCGCGGGGCAGATGCGTAGAACACGCCGTTGAGCACGGACACAAGCGGACTGGCGTCGCGGCTGATGAGCATGTGCATGTTGCCTGAGCCGCGCTGGAACGCTTTGAACCCTGCATCGCGCATCATCAACAGCACAAGCATGAGTGCGACCGCGATCGCAACGGTCAGCGCCGTCGTGACGGTGGAGAACATGCGGCTGGTCATGCTCCGGCGGACGATGGACAGATCGGTCATTGACATACGTGTGTTACCCGGCAACTGCGGCAGAATCGGCCGCGGAAAGTTCATCAAGTGAAACAGATCGCGCGAAGCGATCGGTCATGGTCGGATCGTGGCTCGTACACAGCAAAGCCGCGCCGATCTCGCTGCAAGTGCTCTGGATCAGATCCATTGCCGTGGCTGCATTCTCCGGATCGAGGCTCGCTGTGGGTTCATCTGCGAGCACAAGTGCGGGTCTGCACACGACCGCCCGCGCGACGGCGACGCGCTGCTGTTGGCCGACACTGAGTTGATCAACCTGTGCATGCGGGCGCTCGATTCCGAGTGTGTCGAGCAGAGCGCGGCCGTATGAGTGATGCTCCTTGCGATCAAAGTTGGAGAACATCAGGGCGATCATCACGTTCTCGAGCGCGGTGAAGCCGTGCAGGAGATTGAACGTCTGGAAGATCATCCCGATGTGCTTGCCGCGGAACTCGTCACGGGCGGCTCCATGGAGTGCGTGCATGCGCTGGCCGGCGACCTCAATGGAGCCGGCGGTGGGGTCCATCAGCCCGGCGACGAGTTGCAGCAGCGTGCTCTTGCCTCGGCCCGAGCCGCCGCGCAGCAGGGCCTGCTCACCTGCGTCGAGCGTGAAATCGGGTATATCGATGACCCACGCCTCGTTCTCTGCATAGCGGAACTTCAGCTCGGCAATGTGCAGAGCCGGTTTGTCTTGTTGTGATTCACTCACGTTGATATGAGCCTCTCGTTCGCAATTGTGAACCTTCATGCTATACCGGCACGACGCCTGCGGGCAGCGAGGCCGGGCAGAAGCTCCCGGACGATTGCCGGGTGGCGCATGGTTTGCGCGTCATATCGTGCCAAAAATGAACAGTTGTCGCATCACATCGTTTCGCGAGTCCGGTAGAACGACCGAAACGCGGATTGACTGACGGTCCGGGGCATTTGAGCCGACATCGTCGGCGATGGGCCGTGTCGCGCCATCCGCACCCGGATGGGCTCGGAGGCGAACTGTATCCTAGGACATGCAGAACAGGACCGAAAGAGATGGCAGAACACCTTGATGATCCAGCGCCGCCCAAGCCGGCCCCAATCGAACTGCTGACAATGCCGTTCCAGCGGTTCTTGCGCGCCGAGGCATCGGGCGGGATCATCCTGCTTGTGTGCACGGTTGTGGCGCTTGTCGTTGCCAACACCGGGTTGTGGGAGGCGTATCACCACCTGCTCGATGAGACGTACATCAACGTGGGCATACCCGGCGTGTATTTCATCGAGTTGTCCATCCACCACTTCATCAACGACTGGCTGATGGCGATCTTCTTTTTCGTCGTCGGGCTGGAAATCAAACGCGAACTGCTCGTGGGGGAGCTTGCCTCGCCCAAGAAGGCGGCGCTGCCAATCGCTGCAGCGCTCGGCGGGATGGTTGTGCCCGCGCTGATCTACTTCAGTCTGAACACGGGTGACGCCGAAGCCGTTCGCGGCTGGGGCGTGCCGATGGCGACCGACATCGCATTTGCCGTCGGCGTGATTGCGCTGCTTGGCAGTCGCGTGCCGATCGGGTTGAAGGTCTTCCTGACCGCGCTGGCGATTGTGGATGACCTCGGCGCGGTGGCGGTGATTGCGCTGTTTTACACAGATGATCTGGCTGTTACGGCTCTGGGGGTGGGCTTTGGTGGTCTGGCGCTGGCAGTTGCGGCGAATATGCTCGGCGTGCGATCTCCGTACGTGTACCTGGCGATCGGGGGCGTTGTGTGGGCCGGCTTCCTTGAGTCGGGCGTGCATGCGACCATCGCAGGCGTGTTGATGGCGTTCACCATCCCCGCGACGACGAAAATCAACGAGGATCAGTTCGCGACCAAGATCGAGTACATGCTCGGGCGGTTCAAGTCGGCACAGGGCAATGCAGATCACATCGTGAACAACGCGGTTGAACAGGCGGCGATCGGTGGCATTGAAAAGGCATGCGAACAGGTGCAACCGCCGCTGATTCGGTTGGAACACGGCCTCGTCAAGTGGGTCGCGTTCGTTGTCATGCCTGTCTTCGCGCTCGCCAATGCGGGTGTGCACCTCGGGGAGAGTTTTCTTGCGGCCCTGTCGAGCAGTGTGGCGCTCGGCGTGGCGCTTGGCCTTGTCTTCGGGAAGACGTTCGGCGTGCTGCTATTCACGTGGGTTGCGTACAAGCTCAAGCTCGGCAACCTGCCACGCGGCTCAAACTGGACGCAGGTCACTGGCGTGGCAATGCTGGCGGGCATCGGTTTCACGATGTCGCTGTTCGTGGCGGGGCTCGCATTCCCGGTTGGCAGCGAGATGCTCGTGGACGCGAAGGTGGGCATCCTGGCGGGGTCATTCATCGCTGGGATTGCTGGAGTGACTCTGCTGTATTTCGGGTCGAAGACAGCCTCGCCCGCGGCCACTGGCACGAACGCGCTGCAACGGCCTGTGCGTGAAGGTCTCGCCGCCGATGGAGAACCGCTCGCGCGCGAACAGCATGCTGCGTGATGTGATCGACCTCAGCCGGCGACGTGCGCGGCTGCATGGCTGAGCGATTGCTCTCGCAGCGCATCGAGTTCGGGCACGGGGCCCTGCAGCATCAGGCCATCACCCGGCGCGAGGGCCGTTTCCGGAGGCGGGCAAATGGTTGGCGGCTTCTCGGGCCTGCGATATTCAATCACGTTCAGGTGATGGTCGCGCATGATGTCGTCGATCGTCCTGCCGCACAGCGGGTCGCCTTCGCGGACGAGCCAGCGCTGCATGGCCACGACCTGATCACCGACGATGAAACTGTTGATCGTTGCCGGCGCGAGAGCACATGTCGCGAAAGTGGGCGCGCTGATGGCCGACTGCGACATGGCGAGGTTGATGTTGAAACCGTCGCGCACCTTGTCGGCCATATTCTGGTCGAACATGCGCAGCACGACGCGGATGTCTGGTTTGATGCGCCGCGCGTCGAGGGCTGCTTCGAGGTTGGCCATGTCATCGTTGGTGGCGAGCACGATGCTGCGTGCTTTCTCGATGTTGGCGTCGCTCAGCACCGCTTCACGCCGGGCGTCGCCGATGAACAGCGGCGAACCATCCCGACGGACTTCTTCAAGAAACTGATTGTTCGGATCGCGCTCGATGACGACGACTGGTTGATCCATCCGCCTCAGCAGCAGAAACGTGCGGTAGCCCAGCCGACCAAGTCCGACGAGCACAATGTGATCTTTGAACGACGTTGCAAGCATAACACACCAGCTTTTTTCGAATCGCCGACGGTCGCGCAGGATGAGCGCGAAGTCGATGATCCCTTCGATGATGACAGTAAGCCCGAGAATCGGGACGGCGAAGAAGACAACCTGCAACACAATGGCGCTGGGAAACTCTTCAGGTGGCTCGCCGAAGATCAGGCTGAACGTGTAATAGACTGCGCGCGGGAAGGTGTGGCCCTTTTCCGGCTCGAAGATTATGAACAGTGACCCGCCAACGGCAAGCAGCGCGAGCATGATTGCGAAACGCACACGGAAGTGCGCGAAGCACGCACGCACGAAGCACCATTCGGCCCACGCCCGTGAGCCACGGCCACGCCACTTGCGGCGGTCCTGCACATCCTCAATCCGTGGAACAGGCATGGTGACGAGCAGTGTACGACAACAGGCGGTTTGTGGGCGGCCACATGGCAGCTACTTCTTCTTGAAGACAGCCCGCCAGCCGGTCGGCGAATGCAGATGGTCGCGCGCGGTTGCCAACAGCCGTACATCATCAATCACGCAGAATGCCGACGGGTCGATCATGTGGATCGTCTGCATCACCGCCTTGACGGATCGGCGCTTCATCCCGATGAGCAGCACGTCAATCGGTCCGTCGCGCCCGGACCCGGCAATGACCGTCACCGAATGGCCTGCATCTCGAAGGCGCGCTGCGAGTTGTTCGCCCAGCCGGCTGAACACGCGGACGACTTGTCTGCCGTAGGCGAGCCGGTTCTCCACCGTGATGCCGATGTAGTTCCCCGTGGCTGCGCCGAGTGCGAACGCGATCGCGTACCAGGGGGTGTCCAGGTGTGCAATGACTTTCGAGGCAGCAAAGACCCAGACGAGCACCTCGAAGAAACTCAGAGCCCACGAGGCGAGCCGATAGCCATTGACGACCATGATCGTCCGAACGGTACCAAGCGAAACATCGGTGATGCGTGCTGCGAAAATCAGTGCCGCAACGCCCAGAACCTGCCATTCCATGTTGTGTTGCCACTCCGCAAAGAGCGAGAAGCGGCAAGCGTAGGCAGAGTCCGGTCGCCCGTCCCAGCGACCGCGACAAAATCATTCGACGCTGTCGGCGTAGCGAGCCTGCAACTCGGCAAGCCGCCACTTCAGCCCGCGCTTGATCTCTGCGTATGCGGGATCGTCGTACACACTGTTCATCTCATTGGGGTCGCGGCGGAGGTCAAACAGTTCCCAGTCATCAGTCTCGTGGTAGTGGATGAGTTTGTAGCGGTCGGTCCGGATGCCGTAATGCTTCGCGACCATATGCACCGCGGGGTACTCGAAGTAGCGGTAGTAGATGCCCTCCCGGAACGTCGCGTCATCGGTATCTGCTCTCAGCACCGGCTGCAACGACCTGCCCTGCATATCTGCTGGCTGCTCGACGTCGGCGAGGTCGAGGAAGGTCGGGCCGAAGTCGAGGTTCTGCACGAGCGCTTCGGACGTTGTTCCCGGTTCAATCACGCCCGGCCAACTGGCAATCAGCGGCATGCGCAGCGACTGTTCATACATCCAGCGTTTGTCGTACCAGCCATGGTCGCCGAGGTAAAAGCCCTGGTCGGATGAGTAGATGATGATCGTGTTTCGCGCGAGATCATCATCCTGCGCGACATAATCCATGATGCGCCCGACGCTGCGATCAACGCCGGCGATGCACCGCAGATAGTTTTTGACATATCGCTGGTACATCCAGCGGACAAGATCGTCGCCAGTTGGCGGGTCGGCCTGAAAGGCGGCATTCTCATCTGCGAATGCTGCCTCCCACGTGGCGCGCTGATCCGGATTCATGCGGTTGAGGCCGCCTTCCCACCACCGGTCAGGCCCTTTGAGGTCATCGCGATTACCCTCGGCAGGCGTGAGTTTGAGGTCGTAATACAGATACATGTGGTCGCGAATCGTCATCTCCTGCTGCGCGGCAGCGGGAACGCGGCCGGCATAGTCGTCGAACAGGGTCGGCGCTTCGGGCAGATCCTGCTCCCTGAACAACTGCAGGTCTTCGATTGCAGGCATCCATGTGCGATGCGGCGCCTTGTGCTGGCACATCAGCATGAAGGGCTGATCTGCATCGCGCTGCTTATCGAGCCAGTCAATGGCGAGGTCGGTGACGATGTTCGTGACGTGCCCTTCAATGCGCACGCGCCCGTCGGGTGTGTTGAAGTCCGGGTTGTAATAACTTCCCTGGCCCGGCAGCGTGATCCAGTGATCAAAGCCCGTCGGCGTCGTGCCGAGATGCCACTTGCCGACCATTGCGGTCTGGTAGCCGGCCTGTTGCAAGAGCTTGGGGAAGGTCTGCTGCGAGCCGTCGAACTGATCGCCGTTGCGGCGGAAGCCGTTGATGTGCGAGTGCTTGCCCGTCAGGATTACTGCCCGGCTCGGACCGCAGATCGAGTTGGTGCAGAAGCAGTTGCGGAACAGCATGCCCTGCGATGCGAGCCGATCAAGGTTCGGCGTTGGCGCATGCTCAGCCAGCCAGCCGCCATACGCGCCGATCGCATGCGATGCATGATCGTCAGTAAAGATGAAGATGATGTTCGGCCGGGACGATTCATCATCATGCGCGGCAGCAGCCTCGCTGTCGGTCATTGCGGCACACGGGGGAACCGGTACTGGTGCAACGCGAGAACCAGATGCGACAGCGGTCAGGATCAGTACAGCACTCAGCAGCAGGTATCGCATACATGGCAGGATAACACAAAGGCCACGGCAGATGCGCCGTGGCCTTGAGTGATTGTCGTGTTGCCTGATCAGGTTCTTACTCAATATCGCGGAAGCTGAACTGCTTTGTGACCTTTGCGTGCGACTTGCCGTCGACTTCAACGAGCGGATAGATGAAGAAGTTGACCGGTCCGCTTGCAGGTGCGGGGCTCAGTTCGATATCTCGCCCGCGGCTGAACGCGACGCGGTTGCAGCACACGGTGCCGAAGAAATACTCTGTGCGTGAGGGATCCTTGTCTGCCTCTGATGCATCGATGGGATGCCAGATTCCCTCGTCGCCCTGGTACCATGCCCAGCAGTGGTATCCGCCGATGATGCCTTGGGACTTGCCTTCCGGCAGGGGGAAGCCGATTTCGAAGTACGCGGGGATGTCTGCTGCCCGACTCATGCCGATGAACAGTGTGTGGAAGTCGGAGCAGTTGCCTTTGCCGATGTCACACACATATTCCATGTTGCCCTGCCCCCAGCCCTGGCCGGATTTGTCGTACGCGACATCCGCCAGCACGCGATCATAAATGCCGCGCGCCTTTGCCACGTCGCCTGTCTTGCGAGCCGTTGCTTCGCGCGAGCGTACGCGCACCTCATTGGTAATCGGCGCGAGTGCATCGCCGCCGAGCAGTTCGCTCGGGTCGATGCGGCCCGGATTGGTCATCCTGCTCGCTTCGCAGCGTGTGACATCAGCAGTCAACTGCACAGTGACTGCGTTCGGAAGCGACGCGCCGTCCGTTGATTCCACGTACAGCACCTTGTTGCCATAGGCGTGTTCGGTTGTGAAGCGATGCCTGAGCCCGGGTGTCAGTTGCACATCAAGCTCGCCGATCATCTGCTGTTCGTTATCGCTTGGGACAGGGATCCAGATTTCAATGCGCTCAGCACCAGCAGGGATGTCTGTCGCAGTGGCAGCGTAGGTGAACTCGAATCGGCGCTCTTCGTGTGTGCTTTGCTGCCGTTCGATGACCGGCGCGGCGTTTGCGCCAAGCATCGCGGTTGCGAGGCCTGCCAGCACGAGCGAGCCGCTGGCGGCCAATGTTGTCGATGAACGGCGTGGGCGACGGCGGGTGGAGTGCGTGTGCATCTCTTTTTGAAAACCTCCTGGGTTGCGTCGGCCGGCCAAGTCACCGGCCCGTGAACAACTGCCAGAGCATGCCTGATATTGCACCGGATGCGCAGTCTGTGCCACCGTGGTCGGTGGGACGAGCATGACGCAAGCCTCGGGCGCGCAGGAGCTTGCGAGCAGCCTCGCATCTGTTTCTTCTGAAATCACCGGCGGGAGGTTGGTATCCGTCTGGTGTGGTCGCTCGCGTTGGCTGGCAGACAACACCCTTGAGAGAGCGGCTGAGCCTGCGGGACAGCGAGCAAGAAACCCGCCAGCGGTTCGTTCCCCTTGACAGTCTAGGGTAAACGACTAGAATCACGCGTCGCGTACCATAGATGATCTTGGGAAGCGGGCTCGCGCGAGATGCAGCGATGGAGAGGTTTTCGCTTCCGCGTTCGCTTTCTGTTTTCTGACTTTCGACTCCAGACTCCCAGTTCACGATCCTCAGGTGATTCACATGGCAAAGAAGAAAACGCGTTCTCGCACTGCACCGGGATCGCGCGCGGCGACCCGGCCGGCGCGGCGGGGAGGCAGCGATCTCCTGCAGGGCACGCTGGACATGATGGTTCTGCGAGTGTTGTCGCACGGGCCGAACCACGGGTATGGCGTGGCGCGACGAATTCAACAGGTATCGCAGGATGTCCTGCGCGTCGAGGAAGGATCGTTGTACCCGGCGCTGCATCGGTTGGAACGACGCGGATTGCTGGTAAGCGACTGGCGACAGTCGGAATCCAACCGCCGAGCAAAGTATTACAAGCTCACGGCACGTGGCAGGCGGCAACTCGAAGTTGAAACGCAGCAGTGGCAGGCGCTGTCGGCCGCAGTGTCGCGCGTGATGAACGCGTCCACGCCCACTGTCCGGGGGGCGGGGTGACTGCTCATGAACCCGTCGAGATTCACAGAGTCCATGCAGTGGCTGACCGGTCCGCCTGATCCGCGCAGTGAAAGTGACATTGATGCTGATATTGCTGACGAGATCGCGTTTCATCTCGAGCAGGCCGAGCGTGATGAGCGCGCTGCCGGCGCGGATGAGCAGTCTGCGCCAGCGCGGGCGCGCGAGCGGTTCGGCAATGTGCAGCGCATTACACGACAACTCAGGTTCATTGCAATGAAGGAGCGAATCATGCTTCAACGTGTTCATCTTGTTCTGATGCTTCTCGTGCTGCTGGTCGTCGCAGGTGTGAGCATCCAGGTGTATCTCACGCAGCGACACAACACGCTCGCGTTGCAGGAGCTGACGACGCGACTCGGTCAGATCACATTGGAGGCGAAGGCGCCGGGGGTCTCGCCAGGTGATGCTCTTATTTTATTGCGAGGTGATATAGATAAAGCAGGGTGGCGCACTGTCAATCTGCTTGAGACTCCAGACGCAGCATCTCTCGTCAAACTACTTGGCATGGATAACGAGGACATGGCCCTGGTGTCTACTGAGGACGCGTATCCCGGGCGGCGCGTTCTTGTGAGCCGCATGGGGAGCAAGCCCGGTGACAAGGGGAACTTCATCCTGCATGATGGAATGGAAGTTAGATTTCTGAGTGTCGAGGCGAACTATTCCGACGTTCAGAGTCACCTTCTGAGCGAGGAGTATTGGTACAGCGATCAGAACATCGGTGATGACAGGCTTGTCATGGAGACTGATCTGCACGGTAGTGTTATTCGGATATCCTTTGGAAAAGCGAGTGGGTCTCTGCCGCAATTTGGTGCTCGACTCTTATCTGATGGGTCGTTTACGTACATTCCTGAGCGGCCACAAGTGCAGGGCAAGGACTGGTATCCGAACGACAGTATCTGGCAAGTCTACCGAGATGGGGAGTCAATCGTGCTTTCTGTAACTCTTCCAGATGGGAAGCTCGGTCGACTTGCCTTCCCGGAAGGTTGGGATGAGGCCTTCATACGTGCGGTCGACGGCACGCCAATCCGCTTTGTTCGCGCGAGTACGCGGCCGGACATTGAAGAGGAGATCGCAGCGTTGTTTGCGGAGACATATGAGCCGGGTGGATGATCGGGTCGAAGTTGAGGGACGAAGTCCTTCGGTCCTGCAAAAGTTGCGGTCTGAACGACTTGGTCGTTCGGCTACAGAGGCGAACGTGTAGTTCGTGAGATCGTCCATGATGTGGCACGCCCGCGGCACTTGCGCGCAGTTGTGATCGTGCGGCGGACAGTTCACGGAGAAGTTCTCAAAATTTCTTGATGCCCAAATGCCTGCAGCACGCAAGGTTATCTTGCGATGCGGGCAGGGACACGCCGTGTGAACGCTGGTGCGCGCGCACAGCGCGCCTGCGGAGCCAATTGCAGAAGCGTGTGTTTCCCGCAGTCAGTCACGCATTTTTTCAGGGAAGCATCCGGACATCACCGCCGGCCTGCGCGAGAGTGGCCCTACGCGCTGAATAAGCCGTCGAGCAGTTCGACAATGCCCTGGCCCTGGGTGGCGATGGTCTCAAAAATCGGCCGATTGGAAGCGATGTCGAGCAGTTCGCGTTTGAGTTTGTTCTCGCCTGCAAAATCTGCCTTGTTGATGACGAAGAGATCGGCGATCTCAAGAATACCTGCCTTGTCCATCTGCACAGCATCGCCCATGCCCGGCACGACGACGACCGCGGTGCGATCAACATGCTCGCGAATGCGAACTTCGTTCTGCCCGGCCCCGACCGTTTCCACGATGAGTTTGTCGTAGCCGGCCTTGCCGATGAGATGAATGATTGCAGGCAGCGTTGAATAGTCTTCGCCGGTGATCGCGAGCGAGCGGTAGAAGACGCCTTCATCGAGTGCATTGAAGTCGACACGCAGGCGATCGCCGAGCAGCGCACCATTCGTGATTGGGCTCATCGGATCGAACGCGACGACGGCAATCTTCTCACCACGTCGAACAGCCTCGGCAGCCATTGCAGCAACAAGCGTGCTCTTGCCGGCACCGGGCGCACCGGTAAGGCCGATGACCTGAGCGGGGCGCGACTGGCCACTCTCAGCAGCCTCGCCCGATTGATCGGGATCATGCACGAGTGAGATTTGCCGGGCAAGTGCAGCAGTCGGGCTGCTGTTGAGCGGCTGATAGGCGCGGGTCGATTCACAAACGGACTCAACAATCTCATCCATCGATGTTCCGGTGTGAAAGATCCGATGGACGCCCGCATCGAGCAGTGTCTGCACATCTTCCTGCGGAATGATCCCGCCGACGTTGATGATCATGTCAGGGCGACCGACGTTGGCGCACTCTTCAATGAGTTTGGGCACAAGCACGAGGTGGCTGTTGCTCATCATCGAGCAGGCAATACAGTCGACATCTTCATCGCGGGCGGAGATGGCCAGCGAACGCGGCGTCTGCCAGAGTCCGGAGTAGATCACATGGATGCCGCTGTCGCGCAGGGCACGGGCGATGAGCTTCACGCCCCGATCATGGCCGTCGAGGCCCATCTTGCCCAGCAGTACACGCGGGCGATGCGGCAGGTCGGCAACACGGTCGCGCTTCTCGAGTGCAGTCGTTGGTTCGGTGGTCGGGCTGGCCATGGCAGAAGCAGAAAATCCTTTCGCGGTCGAGGCTGGTCGCGGCCATGATAGCCGGTGAGATCAGCTTTCGTGGATGACAAGCTTCGCGTGAAGTTGGCTCAGGTCGTTGCTGAATCGGTCCCAGAATATTCTCATCGCGTGCATTGTCGGGTTTCGAGGCGAGTCACATGTCACAGGCCATGTTCTGACCCACATCCGACCTGAAACAACCCCGTGCGGGCGCGCCTGGCGACGCACTCCCGGAGTTTCTGCACACGCAACACCTCGGGCTGCTGTTTGAACACTCGCCGACGGCAATCGTCATCGTCACCGCCGACCGGCAGTTCCACCGTGCCAATCCACAGGCCCGCCGCTTTCTCGGGTACACCGACGAGGAACTCCAGGCGATGACGTTTCTCGACATCACCCACCCCGACGGCCTGGAGATCACCGAGCAGCACACACGCGAACTGCTTGCAGGCCTTCACGAGAACCTCCGATTCCAGAAACGATACATCCGCAAGAACGGGTGCGTACTTGGGGCAGATGTGGTCATCAGCACGGTGCGAGACGACACCGGCAACCCGCAGTGCTTCATCTCGCAGATCATCGATATATCTGCACAACACGCAGCGGAAGCTGCCCTGCGTGAGAGCGAGGAACGCTACCGCAGCCTTGTGGAAGAACAGGCCGATCTGATCTGCAGCTTCAGGACAGACGACACGCTCACATTCGTGAACAAGACATACTGCGGGCAACGTCATGCGTCATCAACATGCACGATGCCAGAAGTTTGCATCAGCAGGATCCACCCCAGTTGGAAAGCACGCTGAGCAGGTCATCAAGGCCCACATTCCCGTCATCATTCGTGTCGCCGCCGATCGAACCGTCAGTGCCCCAGTTTGCAAGCACAGCCAGCAGGTCATCGAGGCCCACGCCGTCATCGCCGGTCACATCACCGACGCAGTTGATCGGGCATTGAGAAACGACGATGGCGACACCATCGAAGCCCGCCTCCACGATCGACTGTGGATCAGAATCATCGGAAGTGACGCGCAGTCGCATCTGTGTGCTCGGCGTGATACCTGCGATTGAATCCAGCCGCCAGAGCTTGTGGAACCAGCCGCCTGAGACTTCCGGCCCCGTCGGGCCGACCGATTCGAGCACCTGCCATGATGCACCATCATCGTCACTGATTTCAATGAGAAGCGCATCGGTTTCCGGGCCGTCGCCAAGATCATTCGACAGCCATGTCCAGTAAGAGAGGATTGCCAGCGGGTCGGTGCCATCGAACGCGGGTGAGGTCAACACGGTTGAGCCATCGTCGACATCAGAGTTGCCCGCAACATTGTCGGTGAGCCAGCACTGCCCGGAACCATCGGCGTCAAGCGTCGGGTCGCCACGCAAGCCATCGCCTGCGGGAATGCCACGCTCCCAGCCGCCATCTGCCGCCAGCGTTTCGACAAGCCAGCCCGTGTCGGTTTCAAAGTCGTCCGCAAAGCTGAACTCAATCGACGCAGCGCTGACCGCATCATGCGTGCGCACGGGCGCATCGGCCGGGCTTGACATGGCTTCACCTGCCGTCGTCATGGCTGAGAAGAAGTAGCGGATGATCGTCGCACAATCAGTTGTCGGCAGGGAGGCGGAGAACAGGCTCCCACCCGCGCCTCGACGAACGCTCGGCGTCATCGGGACGGAAACAAGGCCCTCACCAATGTCGTAGTGCAGCGTGGGCGTCGTCATATCGAGTGCCGCGCCGTCGTTTCCAGTGATTTCCACAAGCAGCGTCTGCCCGGCAGGATCGACTGACTCAGGCAGCGATTCAGGAAAGTCAAATAGCAGCGGCGGAGGTGGAGCGCAGATGCCATGCGGCTCCGCCAGCGCAGCTTGGAGATTGGGATGATCGATGTTCGTCCCGTTGTTCGCACCGCCGGTCTCGCCACATCCGCCGTGTGTATGGATGCCGACGGCGAAGCCGGTTTCCTCATGGATGATCGGCGAGCCGGAGTTGCCGCCGGTCGTGTCGGTGGCGTATTGCAGCGTCGTCCCGCTGTTGGACACAAAGTCACCCACGTGCGTCTTCTGGGCAGCGTTCCATTCCGGCGGCACGGGCGAACTCGTCGAGCCATACCCCGTGATGCGAATGTGCTGATCGGCGATGTCGGTCGGCGGAATCGCGAGTTGATACCGATCGCCTTGCGCCTCGAATGCGCTCAGGCCTGTGTTGCTGTTGGGGAAGCAGCCGTAATACGCCCAGTCGTTGCCGACACCACCACCACCGTTTGTGCGGATTGATGCTGGATCAATCGGATACTGGTCGGCCGGGGGCGGATGATTCCACGAGCCGTTCGAGTTCGACAGCGGCACGTTGAACTGCATCACGTTTCCGGCAGAGGGCCCGCAATGCCCGGCCGTGAGCAGGCAACTCTCCGAGTCATCGATCAGCCAGCCCGTACACCCGACCGGCGCAATGCGCCCCGCACGCGGATCATCCGAAAGTTCGCGATCATCGGTGTCGCCGCAAATCGCCCGGCCGGGTTCGTCAAGCGTCGTCGGGTCGTCTGCGACAATGTACTCCGCAGCAACATAGCTCGGCCCGGCATTCGAGTCAGCGATGATTTCGATCAGCAGCGCATCGCCGTTGAAGTATGCAGATGTGTACTGCCATTGGCGAAGCGATTCATGATCAAGTTGCTGAACGGCCCCGTCTGTCAGCGAAGTGATGCGGAGCATCGTCGGCTGGCCGCCCGGCGCATGCCGACCGAGTTGAGCCCGATCAAACCGCATGCGAAGCCAGGTGGCATCGGGCACGTGGACAACATCGGTGAAGACCACACTGCGATCGTCGCCGTGCGGCAAGACCTCGCCCGAATCGAATCGGATGGGCCTTTCTCGCTCTGCCAGTGGCGCATCCTGCCCGAGGGCGGCAGGGGTCTGGAAGATCGCCGTGAGCGTCATCAGGATGAACAAACAAATGCCGCCGTGCCGGGAAATACGCATATGCACTGCCTCCATCGTCTTGCCCCGGACGCCCGATTCTACGCTTTCCAGCAGGGCTGGCTGCGCTCGAACTGCTCGGCGGGCACGCATGAGCCGGAACGCGGGCTTGTCCGGAGCGGATCAATCACTTACAATACTCGATTCAACTGCGTGACCACCAGACACCAAACTTCGTCTGACCCGACTTTGTCCGCATCACGGGAGCCATCTGCGTGAGCCAGAATGTCCTTGACACCATGATCGGCGGGGCCACCGCGACCGATCCCGAAGCCGCCAAAAAGTTCTACCAGGCCGGTGTGGCCGCCATGGCCGACGGCGATCGCCAGCGGGCCATTGATGAGTTCCGCCAGGCAGTGCAGAACGACATCGAGCCGCAGTACGCGTTCCAACTCGCATACACGCTTGATCTGTGCGGGGAAGAAGACGAAGCAGTCGCTTTGTACGAGCAGTTGTGCATGAGTGAAGAGCCTCATGTCAACGCGCTGATCAACCTCGCCGTCCTTTACGAAGATCGAGGCGAGACGGGCAAAGCTGAAAAGTGCCTCAAGCAGGTGCTCGAGACCAACCCGAACCATCCGCGTGCTCGGCTGTTCATGAAGGACGTTGAAGCCACGCGCGACATGTACTACGACGAAGCCCACGCGCGCGATCTGGCCAAACGCAACGCGCTGCTCGACACGCCGGTGACCGACTTCGAACTCTCGGTGCGAGCCCGCAACTGCCTCAAGAAGATGCAGATTCGCACACTCGGCGACCTGCTCAAGGTCAGCGAAGCTGAACTGCTCAGCTACAAGAACTTCGGCGAGACATCTCTGGTCGAAATCCGCAGTATGCTCGGCAGCAAAGGCCTCCGCCTCGGCCAGGGCCTCGACGGCCAGTACAGCCGCATTCGCAGCGAAATCTACGAACAGCTCAAGGAAAGAGCACCAGAGGGTGTTCTCCAGAAGTCGATCTCAGCGCTCGATCTCTCTGTCCGCGCTCGCAAAGCACTGCAGCTTCTGAACATTCAGACAATCGGCGACCTCGCAATGCGGACCGAGGCTGAACTCATGGGCGTCAAGAACTTCGGTGCGACAAGCCTGAATGAAATCCGTCAGAAACTCGGTGAGCACAGCCTCGATTTGCGAACGCTTGATGATGACGAAATGGTCGTTGCTGCAATCACTGCCGACGAAGCCGAAATGCCTGTCGACGAAGGCTGAACCTACGATTCTCAATCGAATCGAGCCAGTACATCCGCGGACGCCACAGTCATCGCGCCTGTATGCGTGTGTACGCTGTTTCGTGCGTGCTTGTCGCGATGATCTGCGTGTGCTCGTGTGCGCGCGAGCCTGAAACAGGCGTTCTGCCGACTCCCGAGCCGAGGGTGCTGCCCGGCAGCGGCTTGCCCGCCCCGAAGATCGAACCGACCATCCGCGTGCGCATCCTCACCCATCGGGGAAGCGAGCCTATGGAGCTGCGCATCGGAACGAACGGGCAGTGGCTGCGCATCACGACCAGCGATCACGACCATCCATGGACGCAGAATGCCGCCGGGCCAATCACTGTTGTGCGCAATGCAGATCGCTGGCAACTTGCCGAAGCGAGCGGATATCAGCCGACCGTGCCCGATCACGATGAACTGATCATCGTGCCTGTGATTGACGAAGGCGACGAACCGACGCTGGAACTCAACGGCCGCGTGCACCCGGGGACATTCGCGCTCGATGCTCGCCCAACTGCAGGGCCGTACGCATTTGATGTTATTGAGCATGTCGCCCTTGAGCGATACCTGCCGGGTGTGCTGGCTCGCGAGTTGTATTCTCACTGGAACATCGCCACCCATCGAGCGCAGGCAATCGCGGCCCGGAGTTTCGCAGTCGCGCAGATCGCGCAGTTTGCAGACCGCAGGCACTTCGATGTGACCAACACACAGCAGTCGCAGGCGTACATCGGCCTTTCACAGCGGCCACGCGCGGTGGAAGCAGTAGATGCGACGCGTGGCATGATTCTCACGTGGCGCGATGAAGTCGTGCCGTGTTACTACTGTTCATGCTGCGGCGGTGTGCCCGCCCGAGCCCAGGATGCCATCGGCCGGCATCAGGCCAATGAGATCGCGCCGCTTGCAGGTTCCGAACGTGATATCTGGTGTGCATCAGCACCGCGATTCCAGTGGACCCGGCAACGCGAGCGAACGCAACTCGAACAATCGCTTCGCGCGTTTGCCAGTGAGCAGCGCGCACTGGACCTTTCAACTTTCGGCAGGCTCGCGCACATACGCGTCGCGGAGGCGAACCCGTTCGGCAGGCCCGTACAGTTTGCGCTGGGCGATGACATGGGCAACGAAGTGCAGATAGATGCGGAATTGTTGCGGCGGGCGTGTGATCATCAGTTTGCAGGCTCGGGCGAATCGCTGCCGTCATCGTTCTTCACCGCGACATTCGACAACGAGACTGTAACGTTCGCAGGTCGCGGCCACGGGCATGGCGTGGGTATGTGCCAGTACGGCGCACAGCACATGGCCGAACAGGGCGAGCCGTACACCCGCATCCTCGAGACCTACTACCCGCAGGCGCAGATCACCCGCGTGTATGAATGATCAGACATTCGTGGGATGTCAATCCTCGATGCCCAGATCGCGCGCGGTGAACAGTGCATCGAACGTATAGCCGGCCTGTTCGATACCCTCCCGCGCACCTTCCTGTCGATCGATGGTTGCGATGATGGCGGCGACCGTCGCGTCCTCACCGGCGATGATGCGGGCCGCTTCGAGCACCTGCCCGCCGGTGGTGGCAACATCTTCGATGATGACGACCGAGTCTTCCGGGCTGATCGCACCTTCAAGCTGCCGCGCGGTGCCGTAGTCTTTCCGAGCGTTGCGGATGAAGACGCATGGCAGGCCGCTGGCGAGCGATGCTGCGGACACCAGCGGGATGCCGCCAAGCTCTGCGCCGGCGAGTTTCGTCGTGCCGGCAGGCAGTCGATCGGCAAACATGCGGCCGAGTTCGCGCAGAATCTCCGGCTGCGTCGAGAACATGTACTTGTCGAGGTAGTAGTTGCTTACCCGGCCGCTGCGAAGCGTGAATGTGCCACGCAACAGTGCAACCTCGGCAATGCGCTTCGCGAGTGCCTCATGCGACATCGGGGTATCAGTCACGGCGTGCGTCGAACTGCTCATACGCGGATGATACGCGATCCAGAGAGCCTTGCGCGGCGTGCGCATCAGCGCATCAGCGTGTCGGCGCGAAGTCGAAGTCGAAGATGTCTTTCGGCATAAACTGCGGCTCGAAGCTGACCGGCCCGGCACCTGCCGAACGCGGCTTGACGTGGCGGTAGCGCACCGAGCCATCCATAAACAGCAGGTTGCTTTCACCCACGCCATGCCAGTCGGCGGTGCGACCGGTCTCGGCCCATGTTTCATGCCAGGTTGCATCGCCCATCAGCACGAGCCGCGCGGGCGATGTGAGAATCTCCGAGCGGCTGATCGCACGATCAATCGAGTCCAGCCCGGCCGTCCGCGCATTGAGCAGGCTGTGATTCGCCCGGTAGCTGGTCCCGTACGCGCGGAAAGCCGTGCGCCCCGATGTGCCGACTTCCGGAGATGTGCCGCGAATGCCAGTGTCCGCAGGGCAGAAGAACATGCTCGGCCGCTGCGACGGATCGGCAAGGTTCATCGGCAGGTAGGCTGTGAGCGGTCGGTCGACATCAAGCCGCGGCTCGTTCGTCGCGACGTTGAATCGGCACCCGCCATATTGCCACGGCGTGGTCAGCACGAGTGGCAGCCGGTCATTGTGGTCCTCGATGTACCCGAACCACCCGATCGCGATCCGCCGCTGATTGTTGGCGCACACATCGCGATGGCTCGCATCCCGCGCCGCGGACAGACCCGGCAGCAGGACGCTCAGCAGCACGACGATCGCAATCATCGCGATGAGCAGTTCCAGCAACGAGAAGGCGGATTGTCGGTGCATCGGCATCGCAATTGATCCTACCATCGGAACATGTCCCGCCAAGCGCATGATGCGAAAATGCGGCGAACATTGGCCGACATTCACCCGGAGACTCCAAACATGCACCAATCACGCACCACCGCCCGGCGACTGTGCCTGCCCGCCCTTGCGGCCTGCTTCACGATGCTCACGCTCGCCCCCCATGCGCTCGCCCGGCAGGTCGCCCAGCGACAGGTGCCCGCGACGAACATCGCTCCCGATCTGCGCTTGCGCCTTGACGCATTGATCAACGATCTTGAGGCAGCACGCGTCGAACACAAGGTGCCCGGCATGGCGATCGCCGTCGTGAAGGATGACCGCCTCGTGCTCGCGCGCGGGTTCGGGCATGCAGATCTCGATCAGAACGAACTTGTCACGCCGCACACGACATTCGCGATCGGTTCATGCACGAAGGCGTTCACGGCTGCGCTCATCGCGATGCTCATCGACGAAGGAAAAATGACCTGGGATGACCCGCTCGACTCGCATGTGCCGTATCTGCGCTTTGAACTCGATACCGATCTGGAAGATGCGCGCGTGACGGTCGCTGATGCGCTCTCGCACCGCACTGGCTTCACGCGGATGTCGCTGCTGATCATGGAACCCGATCCGAGCAACGAGTTGCGCCTGCGCACAGCAATCAAAGCCGAGCCATGGGATCGGTATCGCGAGAACTTTCATTACACCAACATCATGTACACCGCAGCCGGCGAGTGCGCGCTCGCCGCGAACGGTCATGACGAAAAAGACTGGCACGATCTTGTTCGAGACCGTCTGCTTGAGCCGCTTGGCATGGTCAGCGCTCGCACGCGGTATCAGGACATCACGGCTGATGAAGGCCTCGCAACGCCGTACCTGTGGAAACCCGCGCTCGAGGCATTCGAAGCCGTCCCCGTGCGCGACCCGAGCGGTGTCGCAGAAGCGGGCGCCATCACGGCAAACGTGATCGACATGGCAAACTGGCTGCGCCTGCAGCTTGGCAACGGCGAGATCAACGGCGCGCGGCTCATCTCCGAGGAAACCCACGCCACGACATGGGAGCCGCACATCTCGATCGCACCCGATTTCGACTACGGCCTCGGGTGGATGCTCGAGAAGTGGAACGGCCGGCAGGTCGTGCAGCATGGCGGCAATATCGACGGCTTCTCAGCGATGACCGCCATGATCCCCGAAGAGAACCTCGGCTTCGTCCTGCTCATGAACGTGTCGTTCACGCCATTGCAGGAAATCTGCCGGCCGATCGTGTGGGAGGCGTTGCTTGGTGATCCGCCCGGCGAGGATGAGGGCAACCCACAATCCGGCGATTACAGCGATTACCTCGGGGAGTATCTCGCCAACTTCGGCACGCTCGAGAACGAAACGCTCACCGTCCTCGAGAAAGACGGCAAGCTCGCTGTCGACATCCCCGGACAGATGGTGTTTGAACTCAAACCGCCCGATGATGAAGGCAAGTGGGCCTTCGCGATGACCGACCAGATTGCGATTTCATTTGAGCGTGGCGATGAAGATCAGGTCATCTCGCTTGTGCTGCACCAGGGCGGGCTGCGCCTCGAAGCGCCGCGCAAGGGCGTCGAGTTCAAGCCCGAGATCCCGATGGGTGAGTTGCAGAAGTACCTCGGCCAGTACCACTCGGACACACTCGATCGCACTGACACCGTCGTGATTCAGAACAATCGGCTTGCCGTCAACATTCCCGGCCAACTCATCTTTGAACTGCACCCACCGGACGAATCGGGTATGTGGGTCTTCCGCGCGACGGACACGATTCGCGTCTCGTTCACGGAAGATGAAAATGGCCGCATCACGCAGATGACACTGCATCAGGGCGGGATGGAGTTCCCGATGGACCGCACCGGTGATGCGCCCGACCCGCTGCCGAGTGTCGATGACATCCTTCAACTGCGCGGCAGCAATGCGCGGCGGCGCGCTGTCGCGATGGCAGGCATCACCTATTCGAAGTCGACCATCCGCGTGCTCACGGCGGGTATGGAAGGAACGATCGAGTCGTGGGGGTTCGGCTCCACGCGCGCCCGCGTCAATACAGATTTCGGTATCTGGGGCAACACGGAATCCGCAGTTGATGGCGACTATGCGGCTGAGCGATTCTCCTTCGCGCCCTATCAGGTACATCGCGGACGCATGCTCGAACAGGCGCAGCTCAGCAACCCGCACACGCTCATCGGTCCGCTGATGGATATGTTCGATTCGCTCACCGTTGTCGAACGCGGCGAAGATGAGGGCCGCCCGGTTATTATCGTCAACGCGAAGCGGGGCGAACTGCCCGCATGGAAGCTGTATCTCGATGTTGACACCGGCGACGTTCTGCGAGCTGATGTACCAACCGTCATCGAAGGTGTCGGCGCAATCCCGGTCTTCCAACGGTTCCGCGAATATCGTGAAGTCAACGGCCTGCGCGTGCCGATGCGCACGGAAATGTGGAGTGAAATGAGCGGGCGCATCGTCGTCGAGGACACCACTTTTGAAACCAATGTAAAGATTGGTGAGCAGATATTCCGCCTCGGGCCGGCACATGTGTATGACTGATTTCTGAGACGGACGGTCGTTTGAATCGCGCGGCTCAAGCCGTGGCGCATCGAAACCCAACCGAAGGTCTCTGTGGCCGTGCTATGATCGGACGGTTCGCCGGAGGTCACGCCATGCGACGCACTACTGTGTTCATCATCGTGCTGCTGTTGCTCGGCACCGTGACGACAATCGCAATCGCATGGGGTCTTGCGGCATTTGAAGTTCGCGGTGCCCGGTGGGATACGATCGGGTACCGCACCATCAATGGCTGGTCGGTAATCTCAGGCGAGGCGATGGGGCGACGCGTGCTGCGCTTCCGAGATCAGCGCGTCGACTCTCTGCGTTTCGAGCATGAAGAAGACACGTTTGCGATCCCGGGGTGGAGCAGCGCACACGACTCACCGAATGAGGGCAACCTCGCTCGATTTGAATACGCGTTCGGCTGGCCGCTGCTCACGATGCGCTACACGTACAACGAGTCGTTCTCGCGTGTGCCGCGCGACGCGTATGAATCCGGCTGGATCGTCAAGCCGATCGGCGGCATCTCGGCAGGCGGCATCGTGAGGTCAACCGACCCACAGTTGGAGCTCGGGTGGGCGCTCCACGGGCAGCCTGGCCAAACGGCGATGCCGCTCATGCCTGTCTTTGGCCCGTTCGCGCTGTCAGCATTCATGTGGGCCGCGCTCTGGCTCGGCGTGACGATGCTCGTGTTCGCGCCTTCGCGCATCCGGCGCGTCGTGCGCACATCGCGATCGCATTGCGTGAACTGCAACTACCCGCTTGCGCAGATTGAATCACCCGCGTGCCCGGAGTGCGGCCATGCTCGGTCAGTTCGCATCCCATTTGTCACCTGGCCGCGCATCGTGTTCTCCGCTGTCGCACTCGTGTTGATTGCAGCAGGCGTGGGATTGAGCGCAGCGCAGTTGGCAATGCGCTTCGAGCATCCGCACCCGATGCTGGTCGCGGCGGCACATAATGATGTGGACCTGCTTACGCGATTGATCGATGAAGATCGGGCATCGCAAGTGCCGTTTGATCCGGAGCTTGGGCAGGCGATGGGGTGGGCGATCATCGCACGCGCCCAGAACGCGGTTGCACTGCTCATCGAACGAGGCGCAAACCTGCGGGCAACCGGCAACCTGGGTCTGGCAATCCATGAGGCCGCGGCGTGGGGGAACACGCGGATTTTCGACATGCTCGTGCAGGCGGGGTGCGATCCGAACGCGACAGAACTCAGTGGCGTGACACCCTTGCACTTGGCGGTCTACAACCGCGATGGTGCGGACCATGTGCAGACGCTGCTCGAGAAATATGACTTCGATCTCGACACACGCGATGCCAACGGTCGTACCCCCCTCCACCGAGCATGCTTGAACAGTGTTTACGAGAATGTCGTGGCGGTGCTCATTGATTCCGGCGCCGATGTCAATATCGCGGACAATGACGGCGTGACGCCTCTCATGACAGCCGTGTCACACAGTTCAGTGAAGGCGGTTCGTGCACTGCTTGATGCCGGCGCGGATGTATCTGTGGTCAATGCAGATGAGAAGCAGGTTCTTCACGAGGTCTCGTACGCTCTGCTCACCGCCGAAGTTGCTGAGGTTGTTCGATTGTTGATCGAGGCCGGCGCATGCCTCGACTGCCCCGATCCCGTGGGCGATACGCCGCTGCATTACGCACTGCGCGCAAACAACGAAGATATCCAGTATCACTTGCTGCGTGCTGGCGCATCGCCGTACACATCATCAGGCAAGGGTCTGCTGCATGTGCTTGACTGGAAGAACGTCAGTGACGAGTTTGTGCGTTTTCTCGTGCACGAGATCGGACTGGACATGGATGAAGCTGATTCGAGCGGCCGCACGCCACGCGAGCGCGCTTCTGCAGCCGGGCGCAGCATCAACATCCAGCCGAGGCTCGATGAGGATTGACAGTTGCACTCGGCGCGATTTGCGGCCGCAACTGAACTCACATCACGCATAACTTTCGATCAAGTCAGCAAGCAGCCGCACGCCGAAGCCGGTGGGGCCGGTGACATAGATATCATCGTCAGAATCTGTATCGCTCACACCCGCGA
>CAZVXI010000002.1:24421-45162 GCA_964631295.1 uncultured Isosphaeraceae bacterium | reverse complement strand
ACGCTCGATGATGCGCTCAAGGCATTGCGCAAGCTGGTGTGCGCTGCCTATGAAGATCCCGAGCGGCCGAAGTTCAACAAGTATGTGCTGCAGTTCGAGGATTACGATGCTGCAGGCGAGGTGCTGTTCGATGTGATCCTCGATGGCAAGAAAGTCTCGCGGCACTCTTCAGTCTTCATGGCAGCCAAGGCGGCCGATCGGATTCGCATCGATCTTTGCGAGCAGCGACCGACGCTGGATATCCGCATGGTCTCCGAGTGGGATGTGGAAGCGGAGAAGGAAGCGGGCACCGACTCTTCAGAATCGGACGACTGATCGAATCGGCCACGATTGCATCGGGAGGATCGACCGTTCGCTGAGATCGTGGATACCCGCGTTCGCGGGTATGACGAGCGCAGGCGCGCTATCCGGGCGAGCCGTTGATCTCGCCTTTGTAGTCGTTGTGTTTGCGTACATGTGCACGGGCGGATTTGAGCGCTGCGATCCTGCCGGCTTTCTCATCAACAGTGAGCATGAGCAGGAAGCCGCCGATGAAGAAGATGCCGGTGGATGCGATGACGAGGTTGTAGTCATCGCCGAAGATCCACTCTGCAATGATGTTCACGCCCAGGCCGAGGATGGCTGCTGATTTGTGCGCGAGGCCGTAAAAGCCGAAGAACTCTGCTGATTTGTGTTGCGGGCTGAACAGGCCGACCATGGCGCGGCTGGCCGTGCCGAGCATGCCCATGCCGAAGCCGACAAGCACGCCGACGAGCCAGAAGATCGCCTGCACGATGGCAATATCTTTCCAGTCGTTGCGGATGAAGACAGCCAGCAGCATGATCGAACTCCACAGCGCAAGTGCCGCGAGGATGGTGTTGCGCGTGCCGACACGGTCCTGATACAAAGCGGTGATAAACGCTCCTGCAATCGCGGAGATGACCGACACCACCAGATAGATGACAAGCTGGCCCTGCGTGAGTTCGAACAGCTCCTTTGCGATCGTGCCGCCGAAAAAGATAACAACCTGCATGCCTGCGATATAAAAGATCATGATCGGCAGGAAGCGCATGAGGTGCTTGTACTGCTGCAGCGACTTGAATGTACCAGCGATGCGATGAAAGCCGACGGTGTAAATCGTCTGACGTTCAGGAAGCTGCTCTGCGAGTTTCTTCTCTTTGACAAGCAGGAACGTGGGGATGGCGGATGCGAAGAAGAACGCTGCCGCCCACAGGCAGATGAGACGGTAGCCGGTCACGGGCGAACCGATCATGCCGACCAGGCCTGCGCCGACGAGACAGATGAGCCCGCCGACATAGCCGAGCGTGAAGCCGAACGCTGAGACTTTGCCCATGTTGCGGTGCGCGGTGAGTTCAGGCAGGAACGCGCCGAGGAAGTTCTCGCCGGTTGCGTAGAAGATGTAGGAAATGATGAACAGGATCATCGCGATGACGAGCGCGCCGCCGCCCTCGCCCGGATGATTGCCCGGCGTCAACAGAGTGAATGCAGCGGTGAAGAGCACGCAGCCGATCCACGTTGCGAAGAGCAGCTTCTTCTTGGCGCCGGAGAAGTCTGCGAGCGCGCCGATGATGGGAGAGCAGACGATGACGATCGACTGCGCGATGATGATCGCCAGCGACCAGAACTGTCTGCCATGCGACTGCGCATCTTCAAACGCAGCGACAGCCTGGGTTGTTGCTTCGCCTGCGATGGGCGCATCGACATACCCCGTTGCGAGGTGATCGATGAAATAGATTTGAAAGAAGACGGTGAGAATGACGAGCGTGTACGCCTGGTTGGCGAAGTCGAACATGGCCCAACCGAACACCTCGCGCGTGAACCACGGCCTGTTGTTGTTCGGGCTCGCCGGTCGGCGTTGTGGTTTGGAGGGATTGGTCTTCGCCATGTGGGGGCATGATACTGGCAGTGCGGCGGGCGATTGGCTCGTCTACGACCGGCCCATGGCTTCGAGCAGTTCCGCCACGACGGCCCTGCCGTAAATCGGCACCACGAGTTGATGCCCCTTCTCGTATGCCGCCCCGTAACGCACGCCGAGCGCCTCGAGCGCATCGTACAGTTCATCTGCCTCGTCCGGATAGATCGCAAAGCGGATCTCATCGCCCTTTTTGTATGTCTGGCGGCCCATGGCTTTGATCTTCGCCGGTGACTGCCGGCGAACATGCCCGCCAAGGTCGAAGTACTTGCGGAGAACAGCGATATGTCGGGACCTTCGCATGGCAGGCAGCATACAGCATGAACGCCGGCAGATCGAGCCTCATGGCTGAGCGTTGAGATGGGGGGCAGCCGCAGCGGCGGCCGGCGGCGTTTCGCGCGCAGCCAGTTGAACGATCGCAGCACGGCCCTGCGGCGGATCAGCCAGCGTTCGAGTGCGAACTTGCCGGGGAAGTCGATCAGCAGCAGGCCGATGACGATCGTCAGCAATCCCTGCCCGGGCAGCAGGAGCATCGCCAGCCCTGCCACGATGAACACACTGCCGATGATGTTCTTGGCGATGATCAGCGAGAGTCGAACGACCCGGTGCTGATTGGCGAACGGCGGGGGGCGGCGCTGCTCGTGTGTGAAGTAATCCGGGGGGATCATCGCGACCATGAACGGCAGCGCGATGAGCGTGCCGACGAAGCACACAGCCGATGCAACGCCAAGCCACCAGAGGAATGTGTCGTTCTCGCGGATGAAGTCGAGCATGTGTGGAATGCGTCTGTCAACGTGTGCTGCTCTTGCCGGTGCGCACGGTGCCGCCGATGACGAGCGCTGCGGAGATGATCAGCAGATTCTTGATGATGTACTGGCCTTCGATCGTGAGGCCGTACGGAATCCGGCCGGGCTGGAACGTGACATCGGGCAGGATGACCAGCGGCATGAAGGTGCCGAGCATTTGCATCGCGAGCAGCGCGATTGCAAGGCGAACGGTGGCGGGAAAGAGGAACGTCACGCCGATGGCAACCTCCCACCAGCCGATGACGGCCAGCCATGCCTCGGGCGAGAGCAGCGGCATCCAGTCGACGGTCTTTATCACCAGTCCGGCTGCTGGCGACAGGCCGAACGGCTTGAGCAGGCCGAACCAGATGAAGATGATCGCCAGCGAGATGCGCAGCGCCTGCGGGCCGTTGCGGCGCATGAATGCGGCGATGCGCGTGTCGAGCGTGGTGAGTGTATCGGACAGTGACATCGTGGGCGATCGTATGCTGCTGCCATGACCGGTACACTTCTCGTGGAGGTGCCTCGGCATGGACAATCCCGTGGTTCGCTATGTACTCAAGTTCGTGATCTCCGCAACCGTGATCGTGCTGGCGAGCGAAGTTGCCAGACGTTCGACCGTGCTGGGGGCACTGATCATCTCGCTGCCGCTCGTGTCGTACCTGGGCATCATCTGGCTCTATGTGGACACAAACGACACCGAGCAGGTGGCATCGCTGTCGTGGGACATCATCTGGCTGGTGCTGCCGTCGCTGAGTTTATTCGTTGCGCTGCCGCTGCTGCTCAAGCGGATGCAATTCACGCCGGCGCTGGTGCTGAGCACGCTGATCATGTTCGCGTGTTATGGCGCAACGGTATGGGTGGTGGCGCAGTTATCGAATGATGTGGCGGGTGAGTAGGGCGAGAGACCGGGTTGCGCGGGTGGAAGAAAGCGCGACGCGACGCGAGCGAGCGGCGGTGCTGGCCTGATTGTCGCAACTCAGTGGGGCGCTACAACCGCTTCTTTGTACAGTCGGTCGAGTGCTTCGCGGACCACATCGGCGGGCAGTGCGAGCGACCCGGTGCGATTGAGCCGCGCGATGTTGATGCCGACGGCACGGCCCGCGGAATCGAGGATGGGGCCTCCGCATTCGTGCGGGCGCAGCAGGGCATCGTGCCGGACGGCTTTGGGGAACGCGCCGCGTCGGCCGCTGACCGGCGTGCGATCTGCCGCGTGGTTGCCGCGACCGCTCAGCGTCAGCGGGCGGCCGTTGAGGCGCACTCGAACGGACATCGTCGTGATGGCCTGCGCGTCTGTCTCGGGATCTGTGCGATGCACTTCGAGCCAGAGGACATCGCCTGCGTTGTGCCGCCGGAGTTTGCGAATCAGTTCGTTGGCGCTGTCTATGTCATCACCATCGACAGAGACGACAATATCACCATCGCGCAACCCGACGGAAAGGGCAGCGGAGTCTTCCATCACTTCGTCGATCAATGCGCCGGTTACATCAGACTCGCGATCAAGGACGACGCCGAGAAAGCCGCTGCCCGAGGGAGGTATGGAGCGTGGCTGCGCGCCGATCACGCCGACGCCGACGATGTCGCGATTCATCCCCGGCGACACGACCATCTGCCCGGGTTTCCATGATGTGTCGTGATGCCATTGAATTGGCGTGAGCGCATCGACCGGATCGACAAGCCGCAGCAGCGCAAGGTCGGTAACGGAGTCAGTCGACGCGACTTTGCAGCGATGGGTGCTGCCGTTCGCGAAGGAACACTCGGGATGGTCGCCCAGTTCCGATGCCTTGGTGAGTACGTGTCCATCGCGATCGACAATCACGCCGAGCACCGATCGCTGTTCGCCATTGCGTTTGCTCTTGATGTGAACGATGCTGTCTGTGCCTGCGACGTCAATCGCAGAATCTGCAGCACGAAGGAGCGCGGGCTTGACACCGCCGGGGATGACGTCTGGTCGCGTATCGCCGTCATTGCGTGTTCGCTGGCCTCCGCTGCGGTGCCGTCCCGGGACATCGCCGGCAGCGCCGCGCCGCCAGTTGGCCTCGCCCCAGACTTCGCCTTCGAGCAGGCGTTCCCAGTCATCGCGAGGCTTGTTCACAGGAACGCTGAAGTTCTGCGTCGTTCGCGTACCGATCCAACTGTTGATGCCGATGACCTCGCCGTCCATATTGAACAGCGGCCCACCGGAATCGCCTGGCATGATAATGCACGTGCTGCGAATCCAGTCGTTGGTGGTGCCAAGCACTGAGCCGAAGCGAACAACCGCCTGATTGTCGGGTCGAATCCCATCGGGATGACCTGCCATGAAGCAGAGTTGATCGACGACGACTTTGGAAGAGTCAGCTATTTCAACGTGCGGCCATTGTTTGTCGGCCGGGTCGGTGATGCGGATGAGGCCGTAATCGCCCGCACCATTCTTGCCGAGCGCCTCGCCTCGCGCTTCATGCCCGTCATTGAAGACGATGGTGAACTTCTGCCCATCTCGTTCGTAGATGTGCCCGACAGTGAGGATGAGCCCGTCTGCTGACACGATGACACCGGTTCCGGAGCCGGAGGGTCTGCCGCGACGGCCGATCACACGCAGGCCAACGGTTGCGTCAAGCGACGCGTCCATCACCTTCTGAAGCGACGCCTCAATCGACGCAAGATCGCTTGCAGGACGTTCGTCCGATGCAAGAGCTGCTGAGCTTTCCGGTTGCGCCAGCGCTGAGACGAGAAACGCAACCGCGACGGAAAGCGCGATCAGCCATGGACGATGCAGGTGTATCTTGTTCATGCGCAACTCACTCGTTGATCCCACATGTATTCGAGTCCTTCGTCTGCGTGGGCGCAGTCAGATGATCAGTCGCCTTCGAGCATCAGGGCCGGCTTGAGGACTTCTTCCAGCGCCAGCACGCTGTACACGGTTGCCATGACAGGTTCGCCTTCGAGCCAGCGGTCGGCGTCGTTCACCCAACTGCCATCGGAGTTCTGTCGTTGAACCAGCGCATCGATGAGATCTTCGCGCCAGTTGTGCTCGACGCCCTGCTCATCTGCGATGATGTGCTGCTGGGCAACATTGAGCGCGCGGCCCATCGTGTGGTAGTAGTAATAGAGACCCTGCAGGCCGATGCCAGGGTTCTCATCAAACGTGTAGTGCTTGCGGATCCAGTCGAACGCGGCGCGGACTCGAATGTCATCGGGCGACAGACCGGCATACAGCATGCTTTTGAAGCCCGCGTAGGTCATGGAGCCGTAGCTGCGCAGCGAGCGGGGCGTGCCTTCCGGGAAGTTCTCGCCATATCGCCCTTCACCCGAGGCCTCGCTTGCCATGGATTCACCATTGTTGGCCGGGGTGTAGATAAACCCGCCATCGTTGCCGGCCCACTGCGCACTGTTGGTTGCATTGAGGTTCTGGGCCCGCGAGACGAATGCGAGCGCTTTTTGCATAGCAGGTTCATCCGGGCTGACTTGCGCATCGTACATCGCGTCGAGCATCATCTGCGTGTTGGACATATCCGGTCGGCCACGATTGCCATAGCCCGCGCCGCCGAACCAGTCTTGCCGTGCTTTGAGGCCTTCGCTCTGATCCCACTGACTCTGCTTGAGCCAGGCGATGCCGTCCTGAATCGCATCGCGATATTCAACATCCTTGACAGATGCGAGCGCGGAGACGACCGAGGAGGTCACGTAGTTCGTGAGCGCTGCGGCGCTGAACGAACCATCAGCCTCCTGTGCGCCGAGGATGTACCGCATCGCCTTCATGCCCGCCTGGGTGTTGATCCAGTCCGGATCGTGTTGCATGAATCCCTTGACAGCCATTGCCGTCACAGCGACTCCGACAGGCGATGGCTTGTCCGGCTCGTCCGTGGGGATGGCCATGGCCTCGTGCAACCACGCGCCGCGCTGGTCCTGTTCGAGTTCGAGGAAGTCGAGCCCTCTGCGAAGCGCTGCCATGCCCTTGGCGTAGTGCTCGAAACTGATGGGCAGTTCACTGGCGTTGGCAGCCAGGCGGAAGTCGGGCGGCTTGGGGAGAATCACCTGTCGAGGCAGTGGAGGCGGATCGTACTCGGTGACTTTCTCCGCTGCGACTCGGTCATCAAGCGGCTTCTCGGGCGGAGCGAGCAGTGTGTCGGGATCCTGCTGGACTTGCTTGGTTTCCTGAGCCTGCTGGGCTGCAACCGGAGCTGCGGCTGCAATGAGGGGCAGGGCAGCGACGGATACGGTTGTCAGAGAGATCAGAATGCTGCGCATGGCGGGTCACCTGCTGTCATATGCTTCCAAGGTGTCGGACCATCGGGAACCGCCACCGTCAATAATGCTATTCCGGCGAGCGACAGCCGGGATGCGTCTGGCCAAACCGCTCGCCGCGTGGCATGATGAGAGTCAGTGATGATCAGTGATCGGGATCAGTTCGGACGGGACCGGCAGGGTGACGATCTCTACCAGTTGGTCGAGACGGACTTTGATGCGCCGCCGTTGCCCGGGGAGGTCCGGATGACCGACGATCTCGACCAGTTGATCGACGCGGTCGCAGCGGATCTGGTCGTCCACGCAGAGAACTGCGTCCGGGAGTTTGGCGATTTTCATCTCGCGCTCTCTGGCGGCTCAACGCCTGAGCCTCTGTATGAGCGGTTGATGTACGACCCAAACTATCGACGCCTGCCATGGCGACGAACGCAGTTATGGATCGTGGACGAGCGGTGTGTCCCGTTCGATGATACTCGGTCGAACTTCCGTATGATCCGTGAGTCGATCGTGGACCACTCGGACATTCCGCCGGATCAGGTGCATCCGATCTTTGCAGAGTCAGCGTCGGCGGCAGAAGACTACGAGTCATCGCTGAAGGAAGCCCTGGCTTGGCGGGAAAGAGGGCAGGATCGGCTCGACTATGTGCTGCTTGGGATGGGCGTTGACGGCCACACCGCGAGCCTGTTTCCCGCCAATACAGCACTACACGAGCCCGACCGCCTCGTCGCGGCCGTCCACCACAAGCCGGTCGACCCGGCGGACCGTGTGACCATGACGTACAACCTCATCAATGCGGCGAGGTTCATCAGCGTGATGGTCTCCGGCAGCAGCAAGGCCGCGATGATCGACCGCGTCGCTCGCGGCAACGACAGCATCGAGACTGTACCGATAAAAGGT
This sequence comes from uncultured Isosphaeraceae bacterium, assembly GCA_964631295.1. Lineage (GTDB taxonomy): Bacteria > Planctomycetota > Phycisphaerae > Phycisphaerales > SM1A02 > CAZVXI01. The sequence goes on along the minus strand of CAZVXI010000002.1, from coordinate 37,341 downwards.
GTTGCGCCACTTGAGGGGCAGTTGAAGTGGTATCTCGATCGTGAGGCCTGCGGTGTTGTCTCCTCGGATTGACGAGCCCAAACGAGATTCGCGCTTGACGCTGCTCGCAACGCGGTAGATGGTGAACCATACACCTGATCGGTGAGTTACCCACACGTGGTGGTGTTGCATTTGCGCAGACTCACCAGTTTCACAATCTTAACTCCAGCCCACGGAGCGGAAGAGGATCAGAGCCATGGTGAGAAGTCGCCTGAGGACCGTCGCAATCGGTGTCTTGTCTACAGCGGTCGTTGCAACCACAACGGCGACTGTGGCAGTCGCACAAGATCAAACCCTGCCACGCGAGTGGACCGAGCAGATCGACTGGCGGTCGGTCGGCCCTGCCACCATGGGCGGGCGCATCACTGACATTGCTGTGTACGAAGCCAATCCGAGCATCTACTGGCTCGCGAGTGCATCCGGCGGATTACTGAAGACGACCAACAACGGTGTGACCTTTACCCACCAGTTTGATGACGAAGCGACCGTGTCGATCGGCGACATCGCTGTCGCGCAAGCCGATTCGAACATTATCTGGGTCGGCACAGGCGAAGCCAACCCGCGCAACAGTGTTTCGTGGGGCAACGGTGTGTACAAATCCACCGATGGCGGCGAAACTTTCGAGCACATGGGCCTTGAGGACTCGTTCCAGATCGGTGCGATCTCGATCCATCCGGAGAATCCGGACATTGTGTACGTCGGCGCGCTTGGCAGATTGTGGGGCCAGAACGAGCAGCGCGGCTTGTTCAAGACAACCGACGGCGGCGAAACCTGGGAGAAAATCCATTACGTGGATGACAAGACTGGCGTGATCGACATTCGCATGAAGCCCGATGATCCGGACACGCTTGTTATCGCGACATATGAACGACAGCGTGATCTCTTCGACAGCAATGACCCGGCAAAGAAGTGGGGGCCTGGTTCAGGAATCTGGAGAACGACCGATGGCGGGGAGACGTTCACACGCGTGAGCGAGGGCCTGCCGTCCTGCGACATCGGTCGCATCGGGCTCGACTGGTATCGCGGCGATCCGAATGTGCTCTACGCGATTGTCGAATCCTCACGCATCGGTGAGATTGACGAGAACGCGGCTTACCTCGGTGCATCCGGGCAGAACGCAGATGTTGGTGCGCGCATTACCGGCGTGCCCGACGACGGCCCGGCTGCAGAAGCCGGCATTCGCGAGGGCGACATCCTCATTCGCATCAATGACGAGACGATCCAGTCTTACGACGACATGCAAAAGGCGATCCGCAAGCATGCAGCAGGTGAGACTGTTCAGGTGGAGGTCTCGCGCAATCGTGAGTCGATGACGATGGACGTCACGTTCGCGAAGCAGCCGGGCCAGCGCGAAGATCAGGGCGGCCGAGGCCAGGGCGGTAACAGGCCGTACGGCGCATCGCTCGGCGGCCAGCGAGAGAACGTGCAGGATCTGCAAGGACCGGAAGGTCACGAGTACGGTGGGCTGTACCGATCCGAAGATGCCGGCCAGACGTGGACACGCATCAACTCGATCAACCCGCGGCCGATGTACTACAGCGAGATTCGCGTCGACCCGAGCGACAACAACCACATCTGGGTTCTTGGCACATCGCTGTATCGATCAGAAGATGGCGGCAAGACGTTTGCCAGCAATGCGGCGGGTCGCGGCGTGCATGTCGACCATCACTCGATGTGGATCAATCCAAACCACGGCGAGCACGTGCTGCTCGGTAACGATGGCGGCCACTACGTCACGTACGATCGAGGCAGCGAGTGGGTGCACCACAACACGTTCGTGGTGAGCCAGTTCTATCACGTCGGGGTGGATCACACGCGTGATTACATGCTCTATGGTGGTTTGCAGGATAATGGTTCCTGGGGCGGCCCCAACATGGTCCGCAACGATGCCGGTCCCGAGAACGAAGACTGGTTCCGTGTGGGTGGCGGCGATGGGTTTATCTGCCTGGTCGATCCGGAAGACCCCGATCTTGTGTACTCCGAGAGCCAGGGGGGCGCGATGGGACGGACGAACTTCCGCACCGGCGATCGTGCATCCATCCGGCCGCGCGCTCCCCGTGGGCAGCGATATCGATTCAACTGGCGCACGCCGTTCCTGCTCTCAAATCACAATCCGCGCATTTTCTATGCTGCGGGGAATCATGTGTTCAAGTCGCTGCACAAGGGCGACAACATCTTTGAGATATCGCCCGAGATCACCAACACCGATCGTGGAAGCGCGTCGGCACTGGCTGAGTCGCCTCGCGATGCTGAACTGCTTTTCGTCGGGACCGATGACGGTGCCCTCTGGAAGACAGAAGACGGCGGTGACAACTGGACGAAACTGCTCGGCCAACTCGTTGTCGACGAATCTGACACAAGTGATACGGATGATGCAGAAGCGTCCTCCAATGGCAGCTCAAACGGCAACGGTGCTCCGCAGGATGCATCAGATTCGAACGCGGCTGATGACAGCATCAGCGGTACGTGGAATGGCGAGGTCACGGCAGAGCAAGCAGCGGGCCAAGGCGGGTTCACGCTCACGCTGAAGCTCGGCGAAGAAGGGGCCGTTACGGGCTCTTTCGACTCCGAGATGGGCGGTGGAGCGATCAGCAACGGCAAGTTTGATGCTGAGAACAACAAGCTCACGTTCGACTACGACAACGATCAGTTCAGCCTCGACTTCGAGGCGCTGGTATCGGGCAACTCGATGACCGGCACGATGGGCATTCCAAGCATGGATTTCATGATGCCTTTCGAAGCCACGCGAGGTGGTGGTGGCAACAGTGCGAGCGAAACGCAGTCTGAATCGGCTGCCGAAGAAGCAACCACTGATCCTGTTCCGCTGCCGGAGTTGGTAAAAAAACCGATGCTCATCAGCGGGATCGAGCCATCACGTTTTGCTGCCGACCGGGTGTACCTGAGCATTGATGGGCACCGCTCGGACGACCTGCTTCCACATGTCTTTGTAAGTGAAGATCGTGGCAGCACGTGGCGATCGATTCGCGGGAACCTGCCCGATGGTGCCGGTTCTGTCCGCACCATTCGTGAGGATATCGAGTCGCCGAACGTGCTGTACATTGGCACGGAGTTCGGCGCGTATGTGTCGATTGATCGCGGGCAGTCCTGGACTTCACTGAACAGCGACCTGCCGACTGTCGCCGTGCACGAGATCGCGCAACATCCGTTGTCAGGCGAGATCGTTGCTGGAACCCATGGTCGCGGGATATGGATTGCAGACATCACGCCGATTCGCCAGATGAGCAGCGAAGTTGTTGCAAAGCGAGCTCATCTGTACGAACCGAATACGGGGATCTACTGGGATTCGAAACCGTCGCGTGGCGGGACGATGAACAAGTTCGTCGGCGAGAATCCGGATGATGCTGCCGACATCTTCTACTCCCTCGCCAGTGCCGCCAACAGCATCTCGCTGAAGGTGTACGACGTGAACGGCAATGAAGTCGCTGATCTGGCAGCAGACGGTTCGCCCGGCCTGCATGTCGCCCGCTGGAATATGCGTGGCCCCGACCGCATCTTCCGACGAGGCACACGCGAGTTCCGCCGGCCGGGACCGAGACTCGAGCCGGGCCATTACCGCGTCGTGCTGACTGTCGGGAACGAGACGCAGAGCCAGATCCTCGAGATCACCGGAGACCCCGCGTCGCCGCACACGATCCTGTGGGGCGAGGAGTACGACGAGCGACTCGCGATCGAAGAGGAGATGATGGCTGGCGATGAGGACGAGCAGAGCGACGGCGAGTAGCCCGGGCATCGCCTCCCGAAAGTTCATCGGTACCATGACGGCTCCTTCGGGGGCCGTCATTTTCCTGGATTTCAACTTGCGTACGAGGAAATCGCACTGATGCGCACCTTTGTGAACAAATGGAGCCGCAAACTACACCGGTGGGGTGCGATCATCACAGCCATACCAGTAATCGTGATTCTGTGTACCGGCGTGTTGCTTCAGTTCAAGAAAGAGAAGAACGCGCTGGGTGATTGGATTCAACCGCCGACTGCACGTGTTGAGACAGCGGAACTGACGATCTCATTCGCAGATATCCTCGAAGCGGTGAGTGCCGTACCCGAGGCTGAAATCGCATCGTGGGACGATGTGGATCGTCTGGATGTGCGCCCGGGGAAGGGTATCGTGAAGGTGCGAGCGAACAACCGGTGGGAGGTACAGGTTGATACAGGCACCGCGGAGGTCATCCACATCGCCTTTCGTCGGTCAGACCTGATCGAGTCGATACACGACGGGTCATTTTTTCACGACAAAGCCAAGATCTGGGTGTTCCTGCCTGCCGGGGTGATTTTGCTGTTCCTCTGGATCACTGGGATCTATCTGTGGATACTCCCGATCTGGGCGAAACGTGCCGGCCGAAAGCGGCGACTCGCGCGCGGCTTCGAGGCATAGCTCGCAACTCGCACAAGAGAAAGCCCGCAGGCTTTCGATCGCCTGCGGGCTTGCTCGGAGGAGGTTACTTCATGGACGGCTTACTTCTTGTCGTCCTTCACTTCGAACTCCGCATCGATGACATCATCATCGTTCGATGACCCCGCATCTTCTGTTGGCTCTGCCGATGCCTCGCCGCCTTGTGCAGCGGACGCTTCATAGACGGCCTTGCCAAGTTCGATCGATGCTTCGTTGAGTTGGTTGACGGCTGCTTCAATCGCTGCCTTGTCGTCACCTTTGATCTTGTCTTCAAGGTTTGACAGTGCAGACTCGATATTGCTGCGAGCTTCCGAGGAGACCTTCTCGCCATGCTCTTCCAGCAACTGCTTTTTGGAGTAGACGAGGTGATCGGCCTGGTTCTTGATGTCGATAAGCTCACGCCGCGCCTTGTCCTCGCCAGCATGCTCCTCGGCTTCCTTCTTCATGCGATCGATCTCATCTTCCGACAGGCCGGTCGAGCCTTTGATTTCGATGTCCTGGCTCGTCCCGGTGGCCTTGTCAGTCGCGATGACATTGAGGATGCCGTTCGCGTCGATCTTGAACTCAACTTCGATCTGTGGCAAACCACGCGGTGCAGGCGCGATCCCAGTGAGATCAAACTTGCCGAGTGACCGGTTATCCGTCGCAAACTCACGCTCACCTTGCAAGACGTGAATCGTGACCGACGTCTGATTGTCTGCTGCAGTTGAGAAGGTTTCCTTCTTGCTCGCGGGAATGGTGGTGTTCTTCTCGATGAGTTTGGTCGTCACGCCGCCAAGCGTTTCAACGCCGAGCGAAAGGGGAGTGACATCGAGCAGAAGCACATCCTTCACATCGCCCTGCAGGACGCCGCCCTGGATTGCTGCGCCGATAGCGACAACTTCATCGGGGTTGATGGACTTGTCGAGTTCCTTCGAGTCGAAGGTTTCCTTGGCGATGTCCTGCACCTTCGGAATGCGCGTTGAACCGCCGACCATCACCACTTCCGTGATCTCGCTTGAGGAAATCTTGGCATCTTTCAGTGCGGTCTTGCACGGTTCACGCAGACGGTCGAAAAGGTCTTTGCACAGGGACTCGAATTTGGCACGGGAGATTGTCTCCTGCAAATGCTTCGGCCCGCTCTGATCAGCGGTGATGAACGGCAGGTTTATTGCTGTTTCCATCTGCTGCGAGAGTTCGCACTTGGCCTTTTCGCACGCTTCCTTCAGCCGCTGAAGTGCCATCGGATCATTGCGAATGTCGATGCCTTCTTTCTTCTTGAACTCATCTGCGACGAAGTCAATGAGTTTCTGGTCGAAGTCATCGCCACCAAGGTGCCCGTCGCCGTTGGAGCTGAGTACTTCAAAAACGCCATCGCCGATGTCGAGGATGGAGATGTCGAACGTGCCGCCGCCGAGGTCGAACACTGCGATCTTCGCAGACTTGTTCTTATCAAGCCCGTACGCGAGGGCAGCAGCGGTCGGCTCGTTGATGATCCGCTCGACTTTCAGGCCGGCGATCTCGCCAGCTTCCTTCGTCGCCTGGCGCTGTGAATCATTGAAGTAGGCGGGCACAGTAATGACCGCGCGCTCGACGGATTCGCCAAGATAGTCTTCTGCGACTTTCTTCAGTTCGCCGAGGATCATCGCGCTGATTTCCTGCGGCGTGTACTGCTTGTCCTTGACGTTCACCTTGACGAGTTCATCCTCGCCTCCGGTAACTTCATATGGCACGATCTTCTCCTCAGCGTGCACTTCATTGTGGCGTCGGCCCATAAAGCGCTTGATCGAGAAGATGGTGTTGTTCGGGTTGGTGACCTGCTGATGCCGCGCCGGCTGGCCGACAAGCCGCTCACCTTTGTCAGTGAACGCCACAACAGATGGAGTCGTACGGTTGCCGCTCGAGTTGATCAGCACGCGCGGCTGATCGCCTTCCATGACAGCCACGACTGAGTTGGTGGTTCCGAGGTCGATTCCGATGATTTTCGACATGATGCTCCTCGCTGGTTGATGTTCGCCCCGATGCGGTCGAGTCGTCGCCGGGTCGCGGCCCGTCCGCGTGGGGGCGTTTCTGGAAAATCCCAATGTGGGGGATCGCGAGTCGGTGCCGCGGCTTCAAGGAGCCACTCCACGCAAGAGCGATTCACCACCCCCTGCAGGACGCAACCCGGATGCCAGCCGATCACGCTCGTGAAATGTTCAAAAACGGTGATTCTGCTCTTTGCAGGATGATGTCTTCCGACGGATTGGCCGGCCGAGCCTCCCACCCTGCCAGATTGGCGGAGGGCGATCGCTGACCGATAATCTGGCGTGATGGCTCACCCCCCGCGTTCTTCCCAGAATCCGCCCGAAGACCCGCAGCAGAACCAGCCGGAGTCCATCCGTCAGGCGTGGGCAGTCGTGCCGAAGGCCGATCTGCTGCAGTTGTTCGTGGCCGGTTTCGCCCCGGCGGGCGTGTCGCTCTGAGCGAGCGTGTTGGCGCTGCTCGTCGGCAACCGCATGCTGTGCTACGCGTTCCCGATCTCGGATGTTGCGCGCAGCATCATCGCCTCGGTTTGGCGGCTGCGCGATGCAACGAACCCCCGAGTGACGGCCTACTTTTTCTTCTTGTTCTTGAAGTAATCGCCGGCGAACTTCCGCTGGAACTTCTCGACCCGGCCGGCCGCATCGACGAAGCTCTTCTTGCCCGTGAAGAACGGGTGCGAGCCCGACCAGACTTCGACATGCATTTCCGGCACAGTCGAGCCGACGGTCATCACGTGTTCGCCACGGAAGTAGACCTTGCACTCGGGGTGATATTCTGGATGAATGCCGTCTTTCATCTGAGTTGCTCCACAGGGCGAAGTTGTGTCGTTTGATGTCTCACGCACGAGCCTGCATGCCAGGCTTTCGTCTCCCTGTGAGGCCGGCCGCTCCGCATGGCCGAAGGGAATCAGGAAGAATATGCATGTTTGAGTGTTGGGGCAAGCAAATCTGCTGCTTGACGCGTCCAGTTTCGCCGATATTCTTCCACCTCGACGCACAAGCCGGTCTGTAAGGCAGCCTCGTGTGGTCCGAGAACATTGCAGATCCCCTGTAGCTCAATTGGTAGAGCGAGCGGCTGTTAACCGCTAGGTTGCTGGTTCGAGTCCAGCCGGGGGAGTTTCCGCCCGTCGTCAAAGGCGAGGGGCACCGAGCCGTTGACAGAGCCGGCGGCGCCGATTGGCCCCTTGGCGCCCTCGCCGCGAGGGGTTGGCGCTCTCGGCTTTGGACGGAGAGCCAAAAGGCCCCCGATCAGAACGACCCGAATCGGGGCCGGGCCCGCCTAGGCTCTTGCGCTCTCACGCTCTTCGTTTACAGGTTCGTACGATCAGGGGCGCGATCGTGACGTGGTTCGCGACTCCTGCTCCGAATCCGGAATTCTCTGTATCACAGCCACTGGTTGCGGGCTCTACTCTTGTGAGACCAACGATTCTCCACAAGAAAGAGTTGAAACTGCATGAGAAACACAGCCACATTCATTGGCCTGCTTGCCATCCTCACCATCGATCACGCCCTGGGTACATGCCCGGCCTCCGCCGCCCCACCGTGTGGATCGTGGGAGCAAATCGAGACGCCGAACCCCGGCCTCTTTCGCAACGGATTCGTCGATGCCGATGCTGATAACAGTGCGCTGGTCGGCCTGCTCCGATCCGTCGACCAGGATGGATCCGCCGCGCCCGTCACCTACCACGTGATCCGTCGGGAACTCGCGGGCTGGATGGACCTCGGAGCGCCCGGCGACGACTCCGTCCCGAATCCTCCGGTCTATCGCGCCCTCGGCGTGGGTCCCGGCGGTACCGTCTGGCTCGGCGGAGCCGTCGAATGGCATCCGGTGATCGAGGCCCGGCCGGCGATGGTGCGCTGGGACGCGACAAGCGAATCCTGGGACGATACGGAGATGATCGAGTTGATGCCACAGACGGTGTACCCGTTCACGGACCGCGGCGGTAGCGTCGAAGCGATCGACGTGGCGCCTGACGGGACGGTCTTTGCCGTGGGCATTGCCAAGGGTTTCGGAAACGGACTGGATGCGTCCGTTCCTCTGTTCCTGTTCAATGACGGATCGGGATGGGTGGAAATCGCGGACCCCGACTTCAACTGGCCCGGATCACTCGGCGGAGCCACCGTGCTGGAGGATGTGCTGGCCTTCTCGTCCGACAATGTCTGGGCGGTGGGTCGCCACGCGGCCGGGCAAGGTATCGGGGCCGGCGGGCTCGTGGTGCATTGGGACGGCACTTCGCTCGAATTGATCGAGGATCCCGGTGAGGGCGGGATCTTCCTCAGTCGCGATCTCGGCGGCATTGATGGGAACGCTCCCGATGACTTCTGGATCGTCGGCGATGGAAGTGTCGTTGACGGGCCGACGGCCACGCTTGCCCACTTTGACGGCACCGATTTCTCGCTGATGCCCAGCCCATACCCGGACGTGGCCGCGATCAATCACGTGGCCGTCGCCGATGACGGGACAGCATGGGCAACCGGCGTGTTCGCCGACGCAGAGGAAACATACTTCGATGGCACCGCGTGGTCGCTTCAACCATTCGCCGCAGCCGATCCTGTTCGCGTGCAACGAATGGTCCGAGATGGCGATGGCGTGCTGTGGGCGCTGGGCGACGTCAACTTCATTGATTCGTTCGCGCAGCGAATTCAATGCGCCGACGACCCGTGCCCCGCTGACCTCGCCGCCTCAGGATCCGTGGATGTCTCGGATCTGCTGACGCTGCTCGCCGCATGGGGTGGATCCGACGGCGACATCGACGGCGATGGAACGACCGATGTCACCGACCTGCTCGAGCTGCTCGCCGCGTGGGGCCCGTGCCCATAACGCATGCTCGTCTTCAACAGCACAGTTTTAAGACCCGCAACTCTCGCCTCCGGCACACCGCCGGGGGCGTTTTTCGTTCGCACGGCGTTCACGCGCTACACGTTGGGTTCTCGACATGCGACTGCGACAACCTCGGCCCTGCTGCAGATGTAGACGGGTAGCGACCCGCCCGTTGACAGGCGAAGGTCTGCCGGGGCGGGCGGCGGCACGAGGACACGTCGATGCACAGACGCACACGCACTGCGGCGGCGCCGCGGACAGGATCATCGCGCGCCGGCCGGATGTCGGCGACCGAACGACGCCGGGAACTGGCCGGTCTGATCGCGACCGGTCTCGCCCGAGCCATCGCACTCCGGGCCGAACCTCCCGCCGAATCGCCCAAGCCGCAAGATTCTGGCGTTGATGGACTTGCACTCTCGGCGACCTCGAGGCTCAGTGTCCACACGGGCGACCCGCCCGATCGGAACGAGTCCAAGGTCGGAGAGCATGCATGACGGAGATCACGAAGGAGAATGCGAAACAACAACTCGCCGCGCTCGACCGCATGTTGGTCGGGCAGCTCCGGAAGCGCTACGCCGAGGTGTTCGACGAGCCGGCGCGTTCCGGCAATCGCCAGTGGCTCCTGCGACGCGTCGCTGCCGCGCTGACACGCGCGGAGGCGTACGAAGCAGTTGCGTCCGGGATTAAAAGTCGGGCGGAGTGAGTTGGCCCACCGCAGCCCTGCGGTCCATCAGTGTCACACGATGTGCCACTTAAAACAACTGCATATCTCCGGAACGCGAAGCCGGTGGCAACGAGTGACGGCGCATCTCGACGCGCAGGAGGCGCAACCAAGTTCCATCGCGCCTTCGCTTCGGTCAGTTTGCAGGAACCCGCTCACAGGTTGTGAGAGGGTATTCGAGAGCCACCCAGGGGACTCGAACCCCTGACCTGAGCTTTACGAAAGCTCCGCTCTGCCGACTGAGCTAGGGTGGCGTCGTGTTCGCGATCTTCGGCCAGCCGGTGGGTCGCACCTGAGCCAGTCATTCGGACAGTGAGAATAGCGCCCATCAGGCGTGATGTACAGAACAGGCACCTGCAGGGGCAGGGGCGGCTCGCTGGGACGGAACTTCGAGTTGCGACCAGCCTGACTCATCCCGCGGGCACGCAGCGGCCCCTCGCCCAGGAACGCAGCCGGCTGATCCGTTCTGCCATCGTCTGTGAGAGCGGCGGCGAGGCGGCAACCTGTTCAAGGATTAGTTTTGTTGTGAGATCACCATCGCGTCCATAGGCCGTGTGAAGTGCAGCGATGATCGCCTGCTCAATCTCCGCGCCGCTGAAGCCGAGCGACGCAGCAGCGAGCGCATCAAGATTGAACTCGCCCGGATCGCGGGCACGCTTACGCAGGTGAATCTCAAAGATCAGCCGGCGGACATCTTCGTCCGGGAGGTCGACAAAGAATATCTCATCGAAGCGGCCCTTGCGCAGCAACTCGGGAGGCAGTGCATCAATGTTGTTGGCAGTGGCGACAAGGAAGACCGGTTCGGTGTGCTCCTGCATCCACGTCAGCAGCGTGCCGAACATGCGTTGGGACAGCCCGCCATCCGTCGAATGTGCTGCAGCGGATGCGAAGCCCTTCTCGATTTCATCGATCCACAACACACATGGGGCCATGAGTTCCGCCTGCTTGAGGGCGCTGCGGAGTTTGCGCTCTGATTCACCAACGTAGCGATCATACAGCCGCCCCGGATCAAGCCTGAGCAGCGGGCGTTTCCACGCAGTCGCGATCGCCTTGGCGGACATGCTCTTGCCGGCCCCCTGCACCCCGAGCAGCAGGACGCCACGCGGCGGATGCAAGCCGAACCGGCCTGCCTCATCATCGAATGATCGTTCGCGATCGGCAAGCCACCGCTTGAGGGTGGCAAGTCCGCCGACTTCACGAATGTCGATGGGGGCTTCCACATGCTCGAGCACGCCGTCCGCTTCGAGATGTTGCCGTTTGCGTGCGAGTACGATCGGCAGATCCGCCGCATCGAACTGCTGGTCATCAACGACACATTCAGCGATCACCTGCGCGACCTGCGTCCGCGTCAGCCCACGCAAATGGCCGACGATTATGCGCAGGTCCTTGCGCGACAGTGTTGCTTTGACCGCTGCCGTGTGCGCGTGAATCTCGCGCAAAGTGTCGCGGATGATCTTCTCGATTTCATCATCGCTCGCGAACGACATTTCAAAGGGTGTCGCGCACTGTCGGATCACTTCTGGAAAGGTGTCTGCATGATCGAGCAGAATCAGGCAGCCGCCTTGCTCCCGGAAAGTCGCGATCGCCTCGCGCAGTGCGCGCAACGTGCGGGCATCCTGCAGATGACTGGCGAGATCCATTGCAACTGCGATGCACGGCTCAGTTTCCAGATGAGCCAGTTGATAGAGCGCCGCCGCCGGGTGTTCTGTCTCCTGTGATGTCTCGACCATCGCGTACGCACCAGTTGCCCGTCCCAATCCGCGCGTGGCTGACCATGCATGCATTGGCAGGCGCCTGGTGAGTGCGACGGCCATGATGACATCCATCGCGTGCTGTTCTTCGGTCGTCACGATGCGGATACAGGCGTGTCCGGCACTGATCAGCCGGATGAGCCGATCCCAGTCATTGCCGTGGGCGGATTCAGCATCCATGCCGGCACGATCGGCGGTTTCATGCTCAGGCACAGGCGGAACACTCATGTGAGCAGTGTATCGGCATTGCAACGTGTTCGCAGGGCGTGCAGGTTCTGTTGGTGAACCCCTCAAGTGGTTGACGACCGCATCGCATATCGTCAGACTACTGCTCGGTATGGTGCCATGTCGCACCGCTCCCCGAAGAGAGAGACTCTGGCAGGCCCGATCGGCACGCGCTGAACTGGGCCAATCGTCTCGTTGGAACCTCGCTCGGAAGGAAGAAAAATGCCGCGAACCACCAGCCTGCTTCTTGCTGCTGTCATCATTTGTTTGCTGACTGCGTCCTCGCGTGGCGATGTGATCATCTCTGAGATCATGTACAACCCAGCCAGCAGTGAGGCCAGTCCAGTCGATGTCGAGTGGATCGAAATCTACAACACCGGTCTGGCACCGGTCGACCTCACGGGGTGGGCTGTGCAGGATGAAGATGGCACCAGCAGCGCATTCGGCGCGGTGTCGATCGCGGCAGGTGAGGCGATCGTCATCATCTGGGATGATCAGACGATCGCCGACTTCCAGGCAGCGTGGGGCGTGGGCTTTCAGATTGTGCCGGTCGAGAACAACCTCGACGGTTTGTCGAACAGCCCGTCGAGCACAAACGAGATTCTGCAATTGGTTGATTCGGGCAGCAACCTGATGGATGAAGTCAACTACGATGACACTGGCGATTGGCCCAGCGATGTCCCGGACGGGCCGAGTATCTACCTGTTGCCAGATTTCCTCGACTCATCGAGCAACGACAGCGGCCTGAGTTGGGCGAACTCTGTCGATGGCGTCGACGGGGCGTACAACAACACGATCACAACGGACTTCAACCAGACAGATACAGGTTCACCCGGCACCGTGGAAGCGCCCATTCCAGCGCCAGCAGCGATTGCTCTGTTCGGGATTGCTGTTGCTGGCGGTCGGCGCAGACGGCGCGCGTGACTGTCACGCTTCGGCCTCTACATCA
>CAZVXI010000002.1:0-24411 GCA_964631295.1 uncultured Isosphaeraceae bacterium | reverse complement strand
TGTGATGTCTGTTCGCCTGCCAGTCGCCGGCCGACCTGCGATGCGATATACATCGCTCCAAGAGCAATGATGCATGCCCCGACGGCCCAGAGCGCCCACGGATCGTGTCGGAGCGTCATCTGGGCGAGTGCACCCATCAGCGCGAACGCTGCAATGATGCAGATCGCGAGGTTGGTGAATGCGAAGAATGTCCATGTGTTCGGATGCGGGCCGACCAGTCCGCGCACGATTGTCTCCGGCGGGGATACATCAGCCCCCGGCTCCAACTCCATCTGCACACATGGTGACCAGCGATGCCGCGCCGTTTGATCAATGGTGATATCGACATGGCTGCCCAGTATGCGCATCACGCAACCACTCGACGGATCAGCAACGGTCTGCTCGATGCGCGTGATGTTCTCAGACACGCTGCCGCGCACCTGCATCTGAAACCGCGGGCGAATCGGGCCAACCGACATCGACATGCGGGCAATCTAGCGAGATCAACACTCGATGCAAAGTGGGTGGCAACTCATCGGACCGGTCCGGTCTCGATCGGCGCGCGGCCGGCTGACCGGCGCGTCGATGTCGGGAAGTACCTGTAAATCCCGCGGTCGGTGTTGGCAACATCCGGGTCGCCTGCCGGGGCCTGGAGCGCTGCGGCCCGCGCGATCTGGAACAGCCCGAACGGGTGACACATGCAAAAGCCATGAACAAGGTCGGGCATTTCGAACTGGATCATTGCATCATCCCTCTGCGGAAGAACACCACTCGCTCGCTGGGAAGAATCCTGCGATGGGGATGCCGGAAACGCGTTGGCACCTCGAGTGATAGCCCCGGTGTCGACTTCGGCCGGCTCAACTGGCCTGATCGCAGGCCAGTTGCGCGCGTCACTCTGCTGGCGCGCGAGGGCGACAATCGCCCCCACTGCGATCAGCAGCAAGGCCGACGCTCGCCATCGCCTGGATCTGCCATTCGTTTGCATCGTCATGTATTCTATCGGCCGCTGAGCGCGATTGGCAGGAGTGCCGCATTGCATTCACTCAGACCGTCCAAAGCAGAGGGACAGCAAGGAACAAATCATCGTCCGAATATCAGAGCCTCGACGATGACCTGCCGCAAGCGAGCGCGTGCACCTCGCGCAGGGTGTGTCGCGCTTCAACTCAGCAGTCGTTGCCCCAGTTCGCGAGCACATCGAGCAGATCATCAAGCCCGACGGTGCCGTTGAGGTTCAGGTCGCTGCCTGCCGCACCATCGCTGCCCCACTCGGAAAGTACGTTGAGCAGGTCTCCGAGCCCGGTTGTACCGTCGGCATTGGTGTCCCCCGCGCACAAAGGTCGAATCTCGAACTCCACGACACTCCAGTAGGTGAGAACGGACCCGCCGCGCTCGCTGAATGCGTCGACTGCAATCTGAGCTGCGGAGAATGAGGCAGGCTGCAGCACTGTCGAAGCCGTGGGCATGTCACCGTTTGCCCAGATCGAGCCCGGGTCGAGTACAGCGCTCGAGATTGCGTCAACAACCTGCACGCCTGCCTCCGGGTTCATCGGCTCGCCACCGGGCACCTGCACTTCAACGTAGTCGTCAGCCATACTGGTGGCGAAAATCCATTGCGCGCCGATCGTCGGCGTTTCCAGTACGCGCACAACCAGATCGCTGTCCTGCTCATCAAAGAAGTAGAACTCTCGCTGATAGGTGGATGTCGGCGTCTCGAAACATGCAGCTTCCATACCGCATTCGATGGAGACCACATCCTCGACCGATGCACGCACACGCACACGACACCGGCTGTCTGCACTGAGGTCAGCGAATACACCGGGCAGGACGCCGCTCGCTGAGTCGTACTCACATGTAAAGATGTAATCCACCTGTTGCGCATGCGCGCTTGCTGGCAGTCCCGCAACGCACCCAAGTGCGCCCACAATCACCGCGCCCGGCTGCACACACACGCGGTCCATCCATCCCGATTTCTGTCTCATAGTGTTGCTCCCTTGAATCCGCCCCCGGGAGCCGAAGAGCCCAAAATAGCAACCGCCCGCACCGCACCGAACATCTTTCTGTCAGATTCCGGCGAGGCACGTCCCCCCAGAGTGCCTGCTTTCCCCTGATGCGCCCATTCACATGCGACTCTCACTCGTTCTGAGCGCACCGTCACTCATTCACCTTGCTTACTGACTCTCGACCGGCCGACCACTCAGCGAATCAGCAGTATTCTTCATGCCCGTGGTACACTCCTTTTTCCTGCTGATCTGGTACACGTCATGTCCAAGCTCGGAACGAAGCACTGCCGGAACTGTCGATACCGCCTTGACGGTCTCACGGAGTCTCGCTGTCCCGAATGTGGCATGAGGTTCGATCCGCACGACTCGAGTACATATCTCTTTCTGCGGCTGCGCTCGCTCGATCCGACGATCATCCTGCCGACTGTCGGTATCTTTCTGCTGTCTTTCGGCATCATCTGGCTGCTGCAATCACTGAACGGGGGCACCGCCGTGGGCCAGACGATTCTCGGCGCATGCTTCTTCACGTTGATCGGCCTGGCATACCTGACACAGTTTCGCGATGATCGAATCGCGCGCGCGAGCGGTCAGTCCGTTCCGATGCTTTCCGCTGTGTTGACAACAAAGCGACCAGTGCGCATTCGTTGCATCCAGTGCCGCTATCGGCTCGACGGGCTCTCAGAGAATCGCTGCCCGGAATGTGGCATCCCGTTCAATCCCGAGGATCCCACGACATACCATGATCCGCAGCAGACTTCTTTCGGACTCGGGTGCTTGCTGTTCATGGCAACGGCTGCAGTCATCGTCTTCATTCTCATGCTCCTGGCAATCGCGATCTCCACGATTTCTCGTTTCATTCCCTGACCCACGCGTGCTTCTGGGGGTATCAGCCCTGCGAGTGCGCGGCAAAAGGAACGGGCCGCCCCGTTTGTGAGACGACCCGTTCCTGGGGTGTGATGGGTGGCTTGGAATCGCTGGTGTCACGTGCCCCAGTTCGAGAGTACTTCGAGCAGATCGGGCAGACCTGTCATGCCGTCACTGTTCAAGTCGCTGCCGCAGCCACTGCACGGCCCCCACGATGACAGGACATTGAGCAGGTCTGTGAGGTTGACGAGGTCATCTGCGTTTGTATCGCCGGGTTTCGCGCTGTCGACTGTGCACGTGTTCATGGCGATGAACACATCGTTGGTCATGCTGGATGCGATGGCGATGTCGTTGCTTCCATTGCCGTCGAAGTCAGCGAACTCGGCGGGCTGCGGGTCGCCACCGACGGCAACAATCACAGCTGCGCCAAAGGTGCCCGCACCATCGTTGGCAAACATCGAGACATTGTTGCTGTCTGTGTTGACAACCGCGATGTCGAGATCGCCGTCGCAATCGAGGTCTGCAGCGGAGACGTTCGACGGATCGACGCCACCGGTCGCATAATGGATTGGTGCCGCGAACGTGCCTGCGAGGTTCATGAAGACCGTGGCACTGTTGAAGCCATTGCCACTGGATGCAGCGATGATTTCATCAAAGCCATCGCCATTGAGGTCCGCGCTCGCAAGGCCTTCCGGGCGACGCTGGATGCCGACAGAAACTGATCCCCCGGAGGAGAACACGCCACCGGTATTGGTGAAGAGCAGGACTTCACGCGTGTCCTGGCTGGATGCTGCGGCGTCGAGGTCGCCATCGCCGTCGATATCGAGCAATGCGGCGCCGCGCGTGTCACTTCCGGCTGCAAGATGCACGCTCGTAAATGAGGCGGCGCCGGTGTTCGTCATGATCGTGATCGAGTTGCTTTCGCGATTGGAGACGATCAGGTCGAGGTCGCCATCCTGATCATGATCGCCAACACCCAGCTCCCGCGGTTCGTCCTGCGTCGTCGCCGTCGCCCCGAGTGAGAACACTCCGGCGGTGTTGATCATGATCTGAATGGTGCTGTTGTCCTTGAGCGCGATGGCAAGGTCCATGTCGCCATCACCATCGAAGTCGCCGGCAACTACTTCGCCGGGTGACGATGAGTTGGGCAGCAGCGGCGAAGCGCCGATGCTGAAGGTGCCGGTGCCGTCGTTCATGAGCAGCACGACACGGTCGGGGTTGTCGACGGTTGTTGCGAGGTCCTGATCGCCGTCGCCATCCCAGTCGCCTGTGGCAACGTCACTCGGCTCCGAACCGACCACGGTGCTGCTTCCAGTACCGAAACTGATCTGGCCAACGGCCGTTGATGTGAGGATGCAGCAGGACGCCGGGATGGCGAGCATCGTGGCGACCAGCTCTTTCTTCTTCGTATTCTTCATGGGTCTTCTCTCCGCGAACGGGGTGTGTTGTGTGGTGAATCTGGTATTCGGGTCGACGGGATTTCGATCCCGTCTGGTGAGTAGAGAGACCCGGCCATGCGTTGATACACACATTCGGTGTTTCTTTCTTTCTTTCTTCGCGTGCGCAACAGAAAACCGCCCGGCGAGAGCCGAGCGGTCTTTGGTTCGTACACGAGTAAAACTGTGCGATCAGTAGATCGTTCCCCAGGATGAGAGCACCTGGAGCAGATCATCAAGGTTCACAAAGTCATCATCATTGAGGTCTGCCGCATTCAGGTAACCTTCGCCCCAGTTCGACAACACGCCGAGCAGATCACCGAGGCCGACGGTGCCATCCGAGTTGACATCACCGGGATTGCGTCGATCCGGGCCGAGCGCCGCAGCGGCACCGACATCCAGACGGCCCTCGCCGAGCAGCTCCTCGTATGCAGGATTGAGCGCATCAATATTGACCGCTGTATTGAGCAGGCGGTCTTCAATCATTGCCCAGCCGAAATGATCCATCGGCCAGTCCTGTTCCTGCGAGCGGATGACTGCTGCGGCTCCGGCGACAAGCGGTGCTGCAGCGCTGGTGCCTTCCCAGATCGCCCAGCCGCCACCGGGCACGGAACTGATGATGGACCGTGCGATGTCCGGCGCGCCGGCGGGCAACGAGGCACCCGGCGCGCTCAGCGAGATTCTGTTGTTGTAGTTGCTGAAGTCTGCCTTCTGATCCGCATCGTCAACCGCAGCAACGCCGATGGCGCTGCTCATCATCGCGGGGAACTCACGCGGCTCCTCACGGTCGAAGTTGGCCGCCGCACCGACGACGATGATGCCGAGATCTTCTGCGAACTCGATAGCATCTTCCACGCCCTGCGAGTTGTAGTCGGAGCGAATAGAAATGTTGATGACGTCGGCGCCCTCTTCAATGGCATGGAACAGGCCGCGCATCATCACCCACATGTTGCCAAAGCCGTCTCCGTTGAGGACTGTGACGGGCAGCAGTTTTGCATCGGGCGCGACCAGCCGGACAAGGCCGGCAACATACGTGCCGTGGCCGACCATCTCGTCGATGTCGCCATCACCGTCAGTATCGATGCCGTCGCCAACGTCGGTGGTGTCAGTTGTCTCGGTGATGAAGTTGAAGCCGCCGGATGCGATGTGGCCAGCCAGCAGCGGATGGGTCGCATCAACACCAGTGTCAAGGATGGCGACCTTCACCCCTGCTCCGCGGCCGCGCTGTCGTGCAGCGGGGAGGTTGAGCTTCGATGAGGCATATTGACTCTTGTAAGAGGTGAATCCCTCGGCGATGCCATCGACATAGGTGGAACCAGTCTGGCCCTCGGGCGCATCATTCTCGTACAGCAGTTCGGCCCAGAGTAGCCAGGCGGTGTAGTCCGTCTCGAGCCGCAGTTCAAGTGCATCGAGGTTCGTGCCATCCGGGATGTTGATCTCAAGCAGGAAGATCCTGCGGTCAGCGATCTCATCCAGCACCGCCATGGTGATGCCTGCATTCGCCGGGTCGGCAGCAAACGCATCGAAGAAGCCGTCGAAGAGTTGCTGTTCCTCGCCCTCCGGCACGAGGCGAACCATCATTCGGTCTTCGATCAGTTCGGATGTG
This sequence comes from uncultured Isosphaeraceae bacterium, assembly GCA_964631295.1. Lineage (GTDB taxonomy): Bacteria > Planctomycetota > Phycisphaerae > Phycisphaerales > SM1A02 > CAZVXI01. The sequence goes on along the minus strand of CAZVXI010000002.1, from coordinate 18,526 downwards.
CCGACCTGCGCGTGTGTGCCGGGAGCGACCACCATCAGAACAAATGCGAGAGCTGCAAGCAGCAACGTTGTGTGTGTCTTGTGCATCTTTCTTACCTTCCCACCTGGAAGAATGGAGCCCACAAAGCTGGATGGAACCCGTGCTGAATCATGTCTCGTTGAACGTCTCTGATCAAGGATGAAACGCCCAGGCCCAACGACTTTTTCCGTTGCAATCCCTGATAGAACCCATGCATGAACCCAGTCGTGGCAGCATCGTCAACCCGCCACGCTGACCCGATCACCGCTCGCGCCCCTGCCGAGAGGAAGCTGCGTATCAGGCCGCTGATTTCATCGCCGCGGGCCACATCGCCCACGCCAGTCTCACAGCCGCTGAGAACAACCAGATCGGCATCCATGTGCAGCTGCGCGATGTCACGCAGTGTGATCCAGCGGTCAGCGAGCTTCAGGCCCGAGCCATGAGAGCCATCCGTGGCGAACCGCCCGTGTGCTGCGATGTGCATGAGTCGAGCATGCCCTGCAGCCGTTCGCAACGACTCAGCGGTCGCATCCGAACCGAGACAGGGTTGTGTGCCGAGCATCCGGGCAACAGCGCGTGCCTCTTGCTCGATGTTGGTCGCGATGTCATCGCCGCAGCCGAACACCGCGGCATCACCATCGCCGCGTTGTTCTGCACAGGTGAGTTCTGACCAGACGCTCGCACTCGGTGCCGTTGTGATCTCAAATCGCTGCACGAGGTAGCTGTCGCCGTTCCAAATCGAGGCGAACGGTGCAACATGCAGCGGCCCGTGTGGCACGACGATCAGTCGCGTTGTGGATTGTGGGATGTCAATGCCTGCGATGAGCAAGGCATGCAGCCCGAGCAACGCATGCCTGGCATCATCGATCATTCGATCAGCCCGCGGGGATTCCAGAACACCTGGTCGAAGGGCACGGTTCATCTGAAACTGCACCTGCCGAAGGGCGTCAACAACTTCATCACACGGGCAGAGTGTTCGAGCAACGGTCGCGGCATCGGCGTTGATCACGAATGCGCTGATTTCATTGCCGACTGCGAAGTACTCGATGACCGTCTCCCCATCGGCGAGAGCACGCTGGACGGAACGAAGTGATTGCGTCGGTGATCGGAGATTCGCCACGCTGCGTGTCGCACCAAGCCGCGATTCGAGCAGCGCCAGTTCCTGTTCGGTTTCGTGCATCTCTTGACGCACGTCAGTGCTTGCATCGCCATCGGCAACGCGGCTGTAATAGACGTTGAGTTTCTCCTGAAGTGCCGCAAGCTCGCTGATCATGTGCGCAGTGTGCGGATCACCATTGGCGTCGGCGGGAAGCGCTTCGTACATGCCTCGCATGTGTTCGAGAAGCGTGCGACTCTTGGCCTTCTCCACAATGCCAAACGCCTCTGCGAATGCATCATCGGTCCCCTTGTCGAGCAGCAGTTGCGTGAGCTGTTCATACGGCCGTGTACGATCGCCGAGAAATGCAGCCCGGAACCGGTCAGCCTGCAGCATGCCACGTACGCGCTCGATCCTGCGGACGGCGTCGCGGAGGGTATCGATCGCCTCCTCGGGTCGTCCGAGCCGCTGCAGTGCTGCACCGCGCGCCGTGAGCATATCTGCCTCAAGTGGAGCGAGGCCGGAATCGCGAATCAGTGCCATGCCGGCGCACGCTTCTGCGTTTGCAAGTTCATTCTCGCCTTGTTGCAACGCGATGAGTGCCGCGACATGGCGCGCCATCGCTGCATCCGCGGGCAGATCGCGAAGCACGTTCCCGGCGCGACCGACCAGAGCCGCGGCACGATCCATCTGGTCCATTGCGAGCATCAGGTGGGCGCGTTTCAGGTCGACGCGCGCTCGTGATGTCTCGTGGCCGAGATCTTCGTATTGTGCGGCCGCGGCGGAGAGCATTGTCATGGCTTCATCAAAGCGGCGCATTCTGACAAGCGCTTCGCCCAGCCCTGCTCGAGCGCGAGCAGCTTCAAGCGAGAGTCCGTGGCGGTCAAGATCGGGAATGACGCGCTGGTACTCGGCAATCGCCTCGTCGACAAGGCCGAGATTCGACTTCGCTTCTGCCTGTTCAGACACAAGCCGCGCGCGATGCACAAGCATGTCATCCGATGAGAGTCGCCGCCGAGAATGTTCGAACCGTGCGAGGGCCTGCTCAAGCCGGCCGCGCCGATATTCAAGATCTGCCAGGTTCCCCTCGGCGATCGCTGCGTTGAGTGTGTGCCCGGCTTTCTCAAACCCGTGACACGCCCTGTCAAAAGCCTCTGACGCACCGTCAAAATCATTGAGCGCGAGAAGAGCTTCGCCCCGGCTGTTCTCAAGGCTTGCGATCATCATCGGTTCAGACGCAAGCGGGCCACGCGCACGATCGAAGCAGTCAACAGCCCGCTGCGGCTGATCATTCCGGTAATGTGCGATGCCGAGATTGATATCAGCACGAGCCACAAGGTGTGGATCATTTGTGCGTTCGAGAACATGCCTTGCCGCGGTCCCTGTGTCCACCGCTTCGGTCAGCCGGCCGAGTTCACAAAGACCGTGCATGGAAGCAAGCCGAGCGCGGCCCGCTTCGCTCCAGTCGCGGGACGATTCAGCAATCTCGATCGCTGCTCGCGCCATTGCAATCGAATCATCAAATCGGCCCACATACGCAAGCGCTCGACATGTCGACCGGCGAATACGGGCCCGCGCATGCTGAAGCCCGAGGTCATCGGCGATGGTCATCAGCAGATGAAGCGATTCGATCGCCTGTGTGGCATCGTGGCCAACGTCTCCTGCTGTTGCATCTGCGATGTCGATAAGCGCACCATCCGGGTCGCGTTCGGCTGCAATGCGCGATGCACGCTCACTGCGCGACAGACCACGAAGCACAGTCAGCCATTCGCATGTATCGGATGGGATCTGCATCATCCTGGACCTGTGACCATTGTGGATCATTTCAGTTCAAACACTGGTGTGCGCACTGCGCTGTTGCCTGTTTCGATGATCAGCGTGAACGAACCCTGCCGAAATTGCATCTCGAACATGCCGCGATCATCAACCATCGCGTGCACGACCGGTTCGTGTGAGTCGGCCTTGCACAGCGAGACGCGATTCGTCGTTGCATCGTCAGAAGAAATCTGGCCCATCACATCCCAGCGATCCTCGTCGGAATCGATGAGGGTGCATTGCAGATCAATCTCGATCCCGTCAACTTCAAACGACAACTCAACCAACTCTGCCGTGGCGTTGCGAACAGCCAGCGGCTGGAGCCGGCTGTCGAAGGTGAGCGAGGCGAGAACGTGCTGCAACTTCGAGAACCATGACTCCGGCTGCTGGATTGGAGTTGCCTGGAAAATGGATCGGAGTTTCGCTGTCAGCGATGCCGGCGGCGCCGCTGAGTCGTCTGCCTGGCAGATCGCACGGGTCGCCCTCCAGGATTCCAGCAACTGCTGTGCTGAGGGATTACCGGCGATCCATTCCTCAACAGCGCGGGCTTTCTCATCGGCCAGGCGGCCTTCGGCGTATTCGATCAGATCATTGTTAGAGAACTGTCGCATGGTGGTTCACTGCTCCTGCCCAGTCGAGCCCACCAGAGGGCCCGTGATACGACAATCTGGGAGAAACTCAGTTCGACTCACTCTGCCGCGGTGCGCTCTCCGACGGGGTCTCCAGCCCGAGCCGCTCCAGAATTTTGCGGAGTTTCTCGAAACAGCGTGCCCGTGTCGGCCCGATGCTGCCCACCGGCATCCCCAGTTCCTCGCCAATCTGCTGATAATCCGGCTCTGACGCGGCAAAGAACATTCGCCTGAGCAACTCCTCGCACCGGCCACCAAGATCCGCCAATCCCTGTCGCACGAGGTGCGCCTGTTCCCACCGGCTGGCCTCATCCGGCGCGGGCTCGGAGAGGTCGGCAATCGCCTCCTCCACCGCCGCAGCCGACTCGCTCTTCTTGCCAATCCGCCAACACTCGCGGTGCGTCGTTGTGATCAGCCATGCCGACAGCCGCGTGTTGTCCTTGAGTGTATCCAGCTTGCGGAACAGGATCGTGAAGACGACCTGTGTCACATCGTCCGCATCCGCTTCGGTCATCCCGTAGCGCCGTGGGATGGAATACACCAGCCGGCTGTAGGTATCGACAAGCGTGTCCCACGCCGCCGACTCACCAGCGAGGCATGCTTGAATGAGTTCGGGATCGCTACGGTGCATCACGGACGATTGTAAGGCCCGTCAACTCGCTGACACCCATGGGTTCCACCAAGCTCAGCCGCCCCTCTTCTCAAGCATGAACATGCCCTTCTTCTGCCCGGCGTTGTCAATCTCGGCCATGCACTTCGCGGGGTCTGCCTTGGCCTTGCTCTCGCATCCAGCACAGCACAGGCGAATCAGCGATGTGATGCGCGGTTTTCAACAAACTCGAGTGCAACGTGGGGGATCGCGAGGGCGAAGAGACCAATGAAGGTGATGTTCCAGGCACCTTCGAGGGAGGCGATATTGTCGAGGAACAGCGCGGCAGCCGCGGCGGCGAATAGCCAGGTCAGGACGGTGGGAGGAGCGGCGGCACGGGTGTAACCGAGCAGGGCGCTGCGCAGATCGGCCGTGCGATCAGCTTCGAGGGCGGAGCGGAGAGAGTGGCGGACGGCGTGCCAAAAGCAGAAGTACATCGTAAACGCGAGGATGGGAGGGGTGCTGGCGAAGAAAAGCAGCAAAACGACGGGCTCGGCGACAATGCGGAGAGTCGTGGAAACGGGCCGAGGGGTCTTCGACCAGAAAGAGGCGGCGACTCCCGGTGCAGCAGCAACGAGCCACATCAAGCCGAACGACTGCACGGCGTTCGCTGAGACAGCGGAGCCGAGGAGGCCAACGAAGATGGGCGTGACAGCGTCAGCGTGGAAGGCCATCGGAGCGGCGACTGGAATAGCGCCGCGGCTGAGGGCGAGCCATGCGGTGAGCGCGTGCCGCCGGGGGGCGTCCTCAAGATCGTCAAGGCCCCAATGGGCTGCGCCGCCGAGCAGCAGTATGGCGAGACCGACGATCGGGGCGGCGGCCCAGAGGGCGAGGCCGAGGAGGGCGAGAGCGACGTAGACAACGCTGAAGCCGAGCCACCACCATCGTCCAAATCGCGGTGCAAACAGACGGCGGGCGACTTCGAGGTCATAGGCACCATGGGGGAGGCCAACAAAGGCGACGGCTGCGAGCATGACGAACGCCGCGGCAGTGTCGGATACTGGCCCGAGGATGGCGAAAGCGAGCGTGAGAGCGAGCGTCACGCTGCCGACGAACCATGTGTATCGCGCCACGACGTGGGTAGCGTTCCGTGGGATTGGCGTGGTATGGCGAGGGATGTTGAGAACAGTCACGTGCGCCTCCCCGGCCAAGCCGACGGATGGGAGAGAGCGTGGCGGATGATTTGGACCTTCGGCATCGCCCACAAGACGGCGAGGTAGTCGAGGGCGCGCGGGATGTCCGCGAGGAAGCGTATGAGCCGCTGTGGGGGGGCACCTCGAAAGAGCCGAGGGAAGGCTCGGGTCGCCGCTGAGGCGTCGGCGGTGAGCCATGAGAGCAGGACGCGGTCGAGGGCGTTGAGCAGATGTGGCCGGGGCGGAGGTGGACGGCGGCGACCGGCGGTGAGGGCGTCGATCACGCGCGTCGTATCTCGCAGGATGGCATCGAAGGCGTACCCGCTGCTCGGACGAGAGATGCCGGCGCGGGTGCCGATGCGCCAGACGCGGCGTGTAGACGGTGGGCCGAGTGGGCGGAGGGTCATGGGGAGGACGCCAGCTTCCCGATAGACGACATCGGCGGAGTCGATGGCGAGCTTGGTCCGCGCATAGGAGAGAGCGTTCGCTTCGTAGTCGATCGGACTCGTGAGGCTTGGCGTCATAAAAGTCGATTCGACGAGGACGCGATCCCGGGCGAATGGAAGGACGTACACGAAATGCGTGCCGTCGTGCTGCGGGACGTCGAAATCCATGAGCGTTGCTGTGCTCGGGTCGAAGGAAGGGGCGTTGACGGACAGTTCGACCCCGCCGAAATGTTGGAGGAGCATGGGCTCGCGGGAGTCATCCGGAATGAGGTGTTGCGGGGGGCGTCCATCGAAAACGATGGTGAAGCTCTCACTGGTCTCGGTTCCATCGGGGTGGCGCAGGGTGAGGTCGACTCCGCCCGGGTGTTCCGTGATCGATTCGACGCCAGTTCCCCTTCGGACGGTGCATCGGTCATCTGCGAGCCGTTGCCATGCAATACGATAGAAGTCCTCGGCACGAACACACGCGTATGCGTGTGGAGAGGTGTCGAAGACCGCCTCGGTATCTGTGGACCGGACGATGACGCGCCTCCAGCGCGTGCTGATGGCCTCGGAAAATCGGTGAGGCTGTGTTTCCCACGAGCACCATGTCTTGTTGTATGAGGGTGTTTCTTGCGGATCGAAGATCGTAATGGATGTGCCGGGCACGCGAGCAAGCAGCTCAACGGCGACAGAGACTCCGGCGCACCCGGCGCCAGCGATGGCGATATGTGCGTTCTTGAGATCGAGCGGTGCCATGATCAGGCCGTCGCAAGCCGTAGCTTGCGGAGCGCCCCGTGAAGGGAATCGTCGTGGGTGTCGGCGGGGCCGAGAGGAAGTGACTCGAGTGACGAGGCCCAGACAGATGCGATGGTGCGTGCGATCTTCCCACGACGTGAGGTGTAAACGCGGTGACAGAGGGGGGCGGCGGGGTTCCGGAGTATCCCGCTGCCGATCGCTCGGTAGTTCCAGGCGGCAGCGCGGATTCCGCTGCGGACGGCGAGCGGCAGAAACTGCATGCCCAGTTCGGCACTTTCGTAGTAGCGGTCGGCAACTGTGAGCAGTTCCTCGACAGCAGATCGAATCTCCGATGTTTCGTCTACCCGGTTGCTCACGCTCGCGAGGATGGCATCTGCGTGGATCCATTCGGCGGGAAGGTACACTCGGTTGAGGTGGGCGTCTTCGGCAACGTCGCGGGCGATATTCGTGAGTTGCATCGCGATGCCGAGGTCGATGGCGAAGGGATCGCCACAGCGAGGCACATCGAGGACGCGGCACATCATGAGGCCGACCGTCGAAGCAACGCGGAAGGAATAGCGGAGAAGTTCATCAAGCGTGGACATACGAACTTCCCGCAAATCTGAGCGGACGCCTTCGATCAGTTCGTGAACGAGTACGGAAGGGATGTTGTGCCGGAGCGTAAGGTCGCGGAAGGCCACCACGAGCGGCGAACGATCATTCCCAGCCCGCAGGGCTGTGGAGACTTCGTCGAGCAGGATGTCAGCGGCTTTGGGATCAGCGACATCGGCGCAGTCATCGATTGCGCGGCACATCGCGTAGAGAATGGCGAGGTCGTTTCTGATCGTGGATGGCAGAACTTTTGAAGCAGCATAGAAGGTTGCCCCGCACCGACGCAGGATCTCGATGGGAGCGATTGATCCGTAGAGTTGCTCATCCGGGGTTGGGTGTTCGCTCGAAGTCTTTTTCATGCCAATGCCTTTGCGGAGAGAACACCATCGCGAATCATGCAGCGTACCGCGGTCTTGGCGGTGCAGAGCGTGCCGGGGATACCGGCGCCCGGGTGGGTGCCGGCACCGGCGAGATACATATTATTGTAGTGCGGGCAACGATTATGGAACCGCATGTAGGCAGACTGGGAGAGCACTGGCTGAATGCTGAAGCCGGCACCGGCGGGTGACTCAAGTTCAGTCTCAAAGTACGAGGGCGTCACGGAGAACTTCGTGACCATGCTTTCGCGCAGTCCCGGGGCCATATGCCGCTCGATTCGATCGTGGACCACGTCATGAAAGTGGTCGGTGCGTTCCTCCCAGTCGTCAAAAAGTCGTAAGTTCGGGACGGGCGCGAGAGCGTAAAAGCACTCGTGATGTGGAGGGGCCATGGAGGGGTCAGTGCGCGTTGGAGCGTGTACATAAAGGCTGGGATCGTCCGGGACGAGTCCTCGATTGAAGATATCGGACAGCAGTTCTTTGTACCGATTGCTCAGCAGGATTGTGTGGTGGGCGAGGTCGGGATAGGTTTTTGATGAACCAAAGTACGAGACGAACAATCCCATCGAAAGCTTCATGGAACGAGCGCGAAGCGTCGTGAAGGCGTGACGAGCCGACCGGGGAAGCAGCCGGGTATATAAAGTGACGGGGTCGCCGGCGGAGAGCATAAGGTCGCAGGTGAGCACTCGATCGGATTCGAGCCTGACCCCGGTGACTTTGTTGCCGCGTGTTTCTACACGTGAGACGGCGTCAGCGAGAACGACTTCGACCCCCGCCCGCTCGAGCAGGCCGGCGAGGGCGTCGATGATCGCAGTGGTGCCCCCCATAGCGTAGTGCACGCCGAACCGCTGCTCGAGAGGTTGGATGAGTGCGTAGATACAAGAGGTTGTGAAGGGATTCCCGCCAACGAGCAGAGGCTGGAAAGTGAAGACCTGCCGAAGCCGCTCGTTTTGAATGTGAGACGCGACGAAAGCGTACATCGAACGGTATGCGCCGAGCCGGACCATGTCCGGAATGGCGCGGGCCATTGACCCAAGCGTATCGAATGGTTGATCGCCCAGCCCTTCGTATCCTGATCGATAAATCTCCTCTGCCTTGGCGATCATGCGGCGATAGCCGTCCTGATCGTCCCTGTTGAACCGAGCAATCTGCTCGCACATCGTGTCGATGCCACCGCCATAGTCAAAGAACGCGCCATCCTCCCACTGAACGCGGTACCACGGCCAGACCGGGCGGAGGTCCACATGATCGTGGAGTGACTCGCCGAACAGTTGAAAGAGTTCGTCGAGCAGATAAGGAGCAGTTATAACAGTTGGACCCGCATCGAAGATGAAGCCATCTTTGCGAAAAGTGCGGGCGCGGCCACCGAGATCAGCGAGCCGGTCAACAAGTGTGACACGACAACCGCCAGCAGCGAGCCGCAGCGCGGAGGCGATACCTGCAAACCCCGCTCCAACGACGACGGCGCGCAGACCATCGCCCCCAGTTCCTTGCCCACGCCGAGGAACCATGCCGATTTCGTTGAAGCCGCGGTCAGGCGAATGTGGCGTGAAAGTCGTCAAAGCGGGTTCGCTGGCGTTGACCAGCGAACCCGAGTGTCTCGCGTTCGAAGTTCCCCCGTCAGACGGCAGCCGCGGCTGCAGGCATTGCGGTTCGCTCTCCGTCGAGTCCTTCGATCTCACTCTTGCGGCGAGCGATTAAGTAGATCACGACACCGAATCCCGCCTTCGCGGTGATGTCTGCGATGGTGTATCCCACCTGAAGTCCGACGACCGCACCTTCGGTCAGCCCGGCTTCAGTCTTGCCCAAGGCTCCAATGACATAGGCGAGCGGATAAAACGACCAGGTAATCAGTACAACGACTCGCGCGAAGTTGAACAGTGAACGACAACCTTCGGGCTGCTTGTCGATCGCTTCGGTCAGCTTGGTGAACAGCACGCCCAAGATGACGACGAAAGGAATCATACTTGCGATGAACCAGCCCCAGACAGCCGCTGAACTGCCACCAGTAGAGATCGCGCTTTCACCCGGATAACCCAGAACGATCATGAGGATGACAGCGGGAATCAGGATGCGGAGATACTTGGCCGATGCAGCTCGGCTGAGGGCCATGACGGCGATGAGTTCCACCATCAAGAGTGGCACAGTCAAGAGCCAGTCGGCGTACCGATAGAAATCGTTAAAAGGCTTGCCGGTGAATGCATATCCACCACTGTCTGCCAGTGCGAATGCGCCGCCAAACGACCCACGAATTTGAACGTAATGATAGCAGGCGATCGCAGTCACCAGACCGGTTACGATCATGGCAGCTCTGTACTTCTTATTCACACCGGGGGAAAAGAAGAAGAACAGTGTTGCGGCACCCATTGTCGCGACTGTAAGCGACAACAGATTGTAAACCACATTGAATCCGAAGACGCTCAGGTCAGGCATCGTAAACTCCTTTGTAGGAAAGCGGGGTCAAATCCCGGAAACGGAATCGCGAAAGGCGAAGCTGACAGCTACGCCCGGGACTGAGTGGACATCGCAACTTCATTGTGCGTCCACGTTTCATTCAGGACAGCGATGACGATCCTCGGAACGAGGAAAGATCCAACGACGCCAGAAGCGAGGGGCATGACTGCACCGACGGATACGTCTGCAAGGGCTTCTGCCACGAGGACGAATGTTCCGCCGCAGATGGCTGCTCCGATCGCGGCCACAATCGTGGCTCCGGTTACGGACAGCCGCCGCACCCACTGGGAACGAAGGAAGAAACTCACCGCCGCGACAGGGATGAGCAGAAGAAATCCAGGACCGCCGCCATTGGGGTTGAGCCCGCTCCAAGTCGCACCGTCTGCGAAACGATCAGCGAAGACAGCGAAAATAAGGGCGGCGAACACGGCGCCGATGAGCGGGCTGACAATCTCGAGAGCAATCTGCTTGGATGTCAAGGACATTTTCATACCTTGGCAATTTCGCCGCACCCCGCCGGCAGTTTCGGAAAATTGCTGAGTCGGCAAACCAATGACTCACAGTCGACGAAACAAGCAGGGTGGCTGCTCAACTCTCTCGCTTCGTGACCGTGCTCGAGAATGTCTGGGATGGGCGGCGGGTTCGGGCTGCGCGGAGTATCTCGCTCGTCGTCGTTCTCGTGGTCGGTGCCGCACTCATCGAGTTGGGTGGATGGATTTGGCCGATGGGTGGGCCGCAGTGGCTTCCGAAGGTCCATCTTGCGGCGATCTCGTGGGCGATCGCTCTGCTGCTGCTATACGAACTCGTCGAGATGACCTTTGCCATTGCGAAGTCTGTTGCCAGCAGCGTCGCTCGGTACCTGCAGTTGTACGCCCTCGTGCTTCTCCGCGACGCGTTCTTGAAACTGGAAAGCTTCCCCGAGCCCATTAATGTGGCTCTGGGGGACATGACGAACGTTGCAGTGATGTTGGCCGATGCGGCAGGCGCGGTGCTGCTATTCGTATCGGCGACTATCTTCGCACGATTTCAGCGTCACGCGCCGATCACAGTGGATGCTGCGGATGGTGAGCGATTCGTCGCGATAAAACGGATAATCGTGCTCTTGCTGCTTTGCGTTCTGGTGACGCTGTGCATGCTTCCGGTGCTGGAGGCGGCAGGATTGGCGTCGAGCGTCCAGATTCTGGAAACCTTCTTTACTGTACTGGTTTTCGCCGACGTGCTGCTGGCATTCGTTTCGCTCGCGTTCACAACGAATCCTGCTATCGTTTTCCGTAACTTTGGCTTCGCGTTCTCTGCGATCATTTTGCGTCTGGCATTGTCGTCGCCGGAGTTCATCCGCCCTGCACTTTGTGTGGTTGGAGCGATCATCGCTATCGCGATGACACTCGCGTATAACCTTGCCACTGATGTCCAAGAGGACACTCCGGTCGACGACGTTCCTGCTTTCGAGACCTCCGGCTCGGAGAAGGAGGCGGTATGAATGCTTCCATGCGAGCACACCGGCAAGAACGCTGGAGTGTCATGTAAGTGTTCACGAGGTTCGACCGACCCGTCTGCAGTTGGCTCGACAGAGATTTTGAGTGCTGCGGCATCGCCCGCGGGTCTGTTGTAGCTCGCAAAGGGTCTCAACGACATCACACGGTGCCATGGCCATGCTGTCGAAGTTTCAGCGCAGGTATCAGATCGGACCCGCCACGTCGGGCGGATACGTTCAAGCACAAAGCTGCCGGGCATTAAGCTTCCTGTGGGAGGGCGGCAACCGAGCAGACGAGATGATCGAGGAGCTTCGTGACGGGTTCTGCGTCAGGCAGTCCGATGAGCGTATGGCGAATCGCCCGAAGTTCGGGCTCTACGAGGGAACGAGAAAGGTCGCCGGCGTCGCCGTCGCGCATGTCGTCGTACCACTGGTACACCCGCCCGAGCGAGCGGCCGAACTGCCGGGCGGCTGATTGGAGCTGGTCGTTCGACTGCCTGGAGGCGATGACGCCGAGGAGTGCTGATGCACGAAACAATGCACCGGTCTTCGCGTCGGAGACGGCACGCCAATCAGAGTCAGAGCGGATGACGGCGGTGTCGAGGCCGGATGCTTGCCCAGCGGAAAGCGAGAGGACCGCTTCGCTGAGAATGCGCACCGATTCTGCTGGGGCGGCCGACTCGGCGCACATGCGAAAGGCATGAGCGATCAAAGCGTCAGAAACTAAGATTGCCTCTGCGGGCGAGCAGACAACATGCAGGGTCGGGCGGCCATTCCGCACGGAATCAGAATCCATGCAGGGAAGGTCATCTTGGATAAGACTTGCCTTGTGGATGAACTCGACGGCAGCCGCAAAGCGGAAGGCATCGTCGGTTGCGTTTCCGCAGGCGGCAGCAAACGCGTGGACAACACGAGGGCGGATCCGCTTACCGCCGGTGATGGCGTGCCTCGCGTAGCCAGCGACGGGTGCCGGGATGCGACCAACTTCGTCAGAGAGCAACTCATCCATGCAGACAGCAAATTCGCAAGTCATTTCCATAAGAATGGATTCGGCAGGCAGAAAGCTCAGGATGCATTGACGTTCCACCGATCGGCACTCCAGAGCCTTCATCGGCCCTGATCGCAGCGTGGGAGCGTTTTTTGTGATTTCAGTCATCAATGCACACTTGATTGATTTATAGCTTCGGGCTACTTTGTTGACAATGCAGCGAGTGGTGAATCGAAGCTGCGCGACCCGGTTTCCTGCAAAAAGAGGAATGCCGATTGGGACTTCTTTCAGATGCATTGGGAGACGTCCTGAGCGGCATCCCGTGGATTGGCCAGGAGCCGTGGCGTCCGTGGAAAATCCGTGGAATCGCCGCGCGCATCGGCGCTGCGGCGGCTGTCTCGCGAAGGTGTTTCAACAAATGGACCCTGCCGGCCTGCTCGAAACGCAGCGCGAGAGGTCTGGCGGCTATAGAATGATTCGCCCGATGGATGGTGAGGTCTTGATTGGCAGCGTCATCGACGCGGTCGATCACAATCGCCGATCTGCTCCGCGAGGCGTCAGACTCACAATCGGAATGCGATTGTCGCTCGAGCACCACCATCAACGGATCTTCGAGAACGGACGGTTGCTGATCAACCGGCGTCGTATGACAACACGGCCTGCCCTTCGAGACACTCGACCATGAAACATGATCACGCTGACACATATCCTGCGATTATTCAGGGCGGCATGGGCGTCGGAGTTTCAGGGTGGCGCTTGGCGCGGGCGGTGTGCAGCGCAGGTCAACTTGGCGTGGTCTCTGGAACGGCACTTGATGTGGTGATGGTTCGCCGTCTTCAGCGTGGTGATTCGGGCGGGCATGTCCGGCGAGCACTCGACCGATTCCCGTTTCCAGATATTGCTGACCGCATCATCCAGCGTTTCTTCCGGCACGCCGGCAAGCGCCGTGACAAGCCATTTCGCTCCAAGCCGATGCCGAGCCATCGGCCATCACTTCGCAATACCGAACTACTCGTCGCAAGCAACTTTGTTGAGGTGTTTCTCGCGCGCGAGCACCACGACCGGCCGGTGGGCATCAACTACCTCGAGAAAATCCAGACGACAACCCTTCCATCGCTGTACGGCGCAATGCTCGGCGGCGTGGCGTATGTGCTCATTGGCGCTGGGATCCCGAAGGCGATACCCGGAGTTCTCGATCAACTCGCGATGAATCAACCTGTCGCGCTGGGACTTGATGTCAGCGGCGAAAACCCAGAACCCGCGCAAGTGCGCTTTGATCCAAAGACAATCAATCAAGGCCACGCGCCAGAACTCACCCGGCCGAAGTTCCTCGCCATCATCTCATCGTCCACGCTCGCCACGATGCTGGCCCGCCGATCAACCGGAAGTGTGGACGGCTTCGTCATCGAGTGCCACACCGCGGGTGGTCACAACGCGCCGCCGCGCGGGCCTCTTCAGTTGAGCGTCAAAGGTGAACCGATCTACGGCGAACGGGATGAACCGGATTTTGATGCAATCCGAGGGATTGGGTTGCCGTTCTGGCTGGCCGGTTCCTACGCCGGCCCTGAGCAACTTGCACGCGCCAGGCAACTCGGCGCCGTCGGCGTGCAGGTCGGTACCGCGTTCGCCTACTGCGCAGAATCGGACATGCACGCTGCGCTCAAAGCGCGCGTGCTTAGCGCAAGCCGATCCGGCACCGTGCGCATCTTCACCGATCCCCTCGCTTCGCCGACCGGATTTCCCTTCAAGATTGTTGATGTGCGAGGAACCCTCTCCCAACAGCCTGTCGTCGAACGGCGTGCACGCCGCTGCGACCTTGGATATCTCCGGCAGGCATATCGGAAATCCGATGGATCAATCGGATGGCGGTGCCCGGCCGAGCCCGTTGACGACTATGTGCGCAAAGGCGGCGACGAAAACGACACACACTGCCGCCTGTGCGTCTGCAATGCGTTGCTCGCAACCATTGGGCTCGGCCAGGTCTGCACTGATGGATCATCCGAACCGGCCCTCGTTACGTCGGGCGATGACGTCCGAGGCATCGCGCGGTTCCTGAAACCGGGCGCACTCTCCTACAGCGCGGCGGACGTCATTCATACCATACTTGGTGCGTCAACATCAGTCCCGGAACATTTGCACCACGGGGAGAGGAACGGACATCGTGAGTCGTTACGAGCACCCACCGATCTCCCGACATGAGGCGCTGGTGCCACTGAGCCGCGATTAAAATGTCGGCCTCGTCCACGCCCACCGGCTGATGAAGGCGGCCTTGAAGGACCGTATCGCGCGGCACAAAGCGCTCGCCAACTTTCCTGAAGCCTCGCGTACCGAGATCGAGCCGCACCTCCGCGACGAGCAGCGACTGCTGCCGCCATTGATTGCGGACGAAGACGATCGTCGCCGACTTCTCGATGAGCACGCCGCGATCGAGTCCGCCGCAAAAGAGGCGGGTATCAAGCGCCATGCCGTCGATCCCGATCCGGACTTTGTAGAGCGACTCGGCCGCGATCTCGAGCAGCACATCCGCTGGGAAGAACGCGTGCTGTTCAACCACGTGCAAGAGAACGCGAGCGAGCGGCAACTGGAGGATCTCTCCAATGCGCCCAAGCAGATCGAGCGAGCGCGCGATCGTGGCCGAACTGGTTGCGCGATCGATTCCGGTGTTGCGGCGTATACCTCTGCGAGTGACCACTCTGCGTGACATTCCCATTCATCGCAATAGCCAACTGTCCAGGTTCTTTGACGCGTGCCCCGATACCGGCGCGGCGTTCAATCGCTATGGGCTCCGAGGCCGCAGCGGCGACCGCGGCCCGGCGGATCGATCATCTCGGTTGGCGGACGAAGCATCGGGATTCGAAGCGGTCCGGCAAGATGGTCGTTGGCGGCCGATGGATGGCGCAGCAGGTGATCAGTGTGCTCCGGAATCCAGTCTACCTCGGCGAGTTCGTCGAAGTCGGATCGACGCGGCCGGGCCGTTATGATCCGATCTTCGATCCCGGGACGGTCGATGCTTCGCAGAGCCATTGGATGACCGCCGACCTCCGTCCGGATCGGCGTGGAGCCGCCTTCCATTTCCACTGCGTAACAAACTGGTCGCACGCGAAGATTTGCCTGCATGCACGCGTAGCGTGCGCGTATGCAACTGGGCAAGCGGTCGCTTGACGAGTTTCTTGATGATTACCTTGTTCAGGTCGCGGTCATTCGCTGCGTCGAAGATAGAGGCGCGCTTCGGCAAGGCGCTTAATCGCTCAATGATCGGATCGATGAACGATTTTGAGGCAGTGGGGAAGATCTATCTCGCGGACGGCGACGATGTTCTATGCGGCGTGGCAACCAAGCTCAACCAGACGCCGATGACGGTGATCGGGACGCCTGAGGGCGGCAGCTACGCGACGCCACGCATGGCGGCACGTAGTCTGTCGACGGCCTCCTTGGCGGCATCGTGGAAGGGATGAAGGATCACGTTGGCGCCGGCTGCCTGCAGCGATTCAGCTTCGTCAGCGCGGTGGGCGGCAATGGCGATCGCACCCTTGAAGTGTCGATCCTTCAGGCCTTCGACGAGCGTCAGCCGCGGATCTTCATGGGTCAGCCCCGGCGTGTGCGGCGGCAGGGCGGCGATCACCGCCTTCACACCGTGAAGCGGCAGCGTGCTGATGAACTCGGAGTCGCTGACATCGCCGTACATGGCTTCGACTCCGCGGGCACGCCAGCGGCGCACCTCTTCGGGATTGAAGTCGATCATGAGCACCTTGAGTTTGTGGTGCAGCAGCCCCTCGGCGATCGCCGATCCGTAGCGCCCCATTCCGATGAGGATGACATCCCACGGCCTGGCGTCGATCGCATCGCGGTCGGCGGTGATCTCGCGGTACGGGTCGCGGCGTTCGAAGACGCCGAACAGCGGCTCAAGCCAGCGGTACAGCCGATGCGAGTGGGTGATCATGTACACCGACAGGGCGATGGTGATCATGCCGACGAGCGTGACGAGCCCGAGCGATGCCGGGGTGACGTGCCCGAGCGTGACGCCCATGGCGACGAAGATGAGCGAGAACTCGCTGATCTGCGCGACGGTCAGCCCGGCGAGGAAGCCGGTGCGGCTGCGGTAGCCCATGACGCCCATGATGGCCATGACGATCAGCGGGTTGCCCACGAGCACAAAAACGGAGAACACGAGCGCGGGGACGACCTGCGCCCCAAGCAGACCCAGGTCAAGCTGCGCGCCGAGGGCGATGAAGAAAAACAGCAGCAGAAAGTCGCGCAGCGATGACAGCCGGCTGACGATCGTTTCGCGGTAGGGCGCAGCGGCGAGGGACACGCCGGCGAGCAGTCCGCCGAGCTCGAGACTGAACCCGAGATAATCGCCGAGCGCCGCCAGCAGCGCCGCCCAGGCAATGGCGAAGGTCACCAGCAGCTCCGGCGAGCGGACCATGCGGCTGACCAGACGGTTGGCGATGTAGCGCACGAACAGGACGAGCAGCATCAGCGCGATGACGCCGTACACGACCGCGAGCGCAAGGCGCATCAGCACGCTGCTGTCGGCTTCAGACTGTCCGCCCAGACCGAACGCCGAGAGCACCATCATCGCGAGGATCACGACCAGGTCCTGGACGATCAGAAAGCCGACGGCGATGCGGCCGTGCAGCGAATCGACCTCGCGCTTGTCCGAGAGAACCTTCACGATGATGATCGTGCTGGAGAAGGTCAGCGCGACGGCGATGTAGACGGACGTGACGACATCGAGCCCCAGCGCCAGGCCGATGCCGAAGCCGAGAACCGAGGTGAACAGCACCTGTCCGAGACCCGTGGCGAGCGCGACGCCGCCCAGTGAGCGAATCAGTTTCGGATCGAGCTTGAGCCCGACGAGGAACAGCAGCAGCGCCACGCCGAGCTCGGCGAGGACCTCGATCTGTTCGTGGGACTGCACGATCCCCAGGGCCGATGGCCCGGCGAGGACGCCCACGGCGAGAAAGCTCACGATCATCGGCTGGCGCAGCAGATGGCCGACAAAGCCGACGACTGCCGCGAGCGCAAGCAGCGCGGCGATCTCGTAGAAGGGCGACTGATGGATGAAATCGGCGAGCGGGATCATGGTTTACGCCGCCCGAATTTCACGCAGTCGCAATCGAAGCTGTTTCTCGATCTCGACGACGGTGAACAGTGCGATGCCGACGCCGATGACCAGCAGACCGTCAAGCAGCGGAACGGGCTCGGTCGCGAACACGTGTTGAAGAAGGGGCAGGAAGGTGAACGCGAACTGAGCCGCGGTGACGATGAGGACGGTCGTCCAGACGATGCGCGTGCCGCGCACCTTGCGCCATGTGAGCGAGGTTCCGTAGATGTTGCGAATGAAGAACAGATGAAAGATTTCCATCACCACGAGCGTGTTGACCGCGATGGTGCGCGCCAGGTCTTCGGAATAGCCGCGATCGATTGCGTACGCATACATGCCGAAGACGCCGCAGATGAACAGGATGGAAACAAGGACGATGTGCCAGACGAGGTCGCCGGTCAGCAACGGTTCGTTGCGGGGGCGCGGCGGCCGGCGCATCGTGTTTTCTTCGGTGGGTTCGAACGCCAGCGCGATGCCGAGGGTCACGGCTGTGATCATATTGACCCAGAGGATCTGAATCGGCGTGATCGGCAGCGTCATGCCGAAGAGCAGCGCGACGAGCAGCGTCATGGCTTCGCCGCCGTTGGTCGGCAGCGTCCAACTGATGACCTTCTTGATGTTGTCGTACACCGTGCGGCCTTCGCGGACCGCGGCGGCAATCGACGCGAAGTTGTCATCGGCGAGCACCAGCTCGGCCGCTTCCTTGGCCGCCTCGCTTCCCTTCTGCCCCATGGCGATGCCCGCATCGGCGCGCTTCAGCGCCGGCGAATCGTTCACGCCGTCGCCGGTCATCGCGACGGTCAGGCCGTGCGCCTGCAGGGCGGTCACGAGCCGCAGTTTGTGTTCCGGGCTGGTGCGTGCGAAGACGTCGGTGTCGACGACCGCGATGGCCAGCGATGCGTCGTCCATCGCGTCGAGGTCCGCGCCCGTGAGCACCGCGTCGGGCGACTGAAGGCCGACCTGTCTGCCGATGGCCGCCGCCGTTCCCGCGTGGTCGCCTTAAAAAAGCCC
>CAZVXI010000001.1:43809-45207 GCA_964631295.1 uncultured Isosphaeraceae bacterium | reverse complement strand
AAGTTGCCGTGCTTCATAGATGTTGTGCGTCAACGGCTTCTGGCAATACACGTGCTTGCCCATATTCAGAGCGGTCATGGCAACCGGCGCATGCATGTGATCTGGTGTCGTGACAGTGACGGCGTCGATCTGATCGCCCATCTGCTCGAACATCTCCCGCCAGTCAGCGAAGGTTCGGGCATTCGGGAAGTTCTTTGCCATCTCACCGAGTTTCTGGGCATCGATATCGCACAGAGCAACGATGTTCACGTTCGGGCTCGCGCCTACCTGTGAGACGTCAGTCTTGCCCATACCACCAACGCCGACACCAGCGACATTGAGCTTCTCGTTGATCCCGGGCAGGCTCGCCCATGATGACGCTCCGAGCGGCAGGGCGATACCACTGGCCGCGGTTGCTTTGAGGAAGGTCCGGCGATCGACATTGAGATGACGCGACATGGGGCGGCTCCGTGGATAGTTGTCAGACGAACATTAGAACACCGGTTGCATGCATGTGCAATCCCCGACAGGAGCCTCATTTAGTCGATCAGTTGAGCGACCAGTTGCCGAAAACGCTCGCCACGCTGCTCGAAGTTCTCGAACTGGTCCCAACTCGCGCAACCGGGGCTGAGCAGCAGAACGTGGTCAGATTCCATCGCCTCGCTGGCCTGCCGCACGGCAACATCAATTGTTTCGCAGACGACGACAGAACCCGGCTGCGCCGTTTCCGCGATCGAGCCGGCAGTTGCGCCGATGCCGTACAGTCGTGCCACGCGGGGCCCGAGCTGTGCGATTGGGGACAGATCAATGCCCTTGTCATACCCGCCTACGATGACATGCAGTTTTGAGGGCCTCGCAAACGACTGTACCGCAAGCACGGTCGCCTCGGGCAAAGTTGATTTAGAGTCGTTGTAGAACTGCATCCCGCCGTGCTGGGCAACTCGCTCCAGCCGATGCGGAAGCCCGGGAAACGTCGACAACGCCTTCGCCGATTCGGGCGGAGGCACACTGGCAATGCGCAGCGCAGCAGTAAGCGCGAGCATGCCGTTGAGTTGATTGTGCTTCCCAGGAATGACGAGCGGAAGTTCTCGCCGTTGTTTGAAGTCTTCGCCGCGGATCTGGTGGTCGCCCGACTGCTGATATCGGAAGATGTTCTGCTTGCTTGCTGCGTAATGTTCAAACGTCTCATGCCAGTCGATGTGATTCGGCTGCAGATTCGTCAGCACTGCCACGTGTGGCGACCAACCCGCGGTACTGTCGAATCCAACTCCCGCCCCGAGCCAGTGCAGCATCGCGCTTGACAACTCGAGGACAATGACATCATCTGGCTTGATTGATTCGATCTGATTCAGCAGTGATCCGCCGATGTTACCGCCGAGGTGTGACGCGGCGCCGAGTTCCGTGAGGATGTGGTGGATC
>CAZVXI010000001.1:0-43799 GCA_964631295.1 uncultured Isosphaeraceae bacterium | reverse complement strand
CATCGCTGCCGTTGTGGACTTTCCTGCCGAGCCGGTGACGCCGACGGTGCGCATGCGATTCAGTTGCTCGACAACGAGCCGAATCTCCGTCGTGATCGGAATACCGGCGCTGCGCGCAGCACACAGGCAGGTGTTCTTCCACGGGCGTGGTACGGCCGGATTTGCGATCACAAGATCAGCGCTCACAAAATCGTCTTCATTGTGCTCGCCAAGGTGGAACCGCACGGATCCATTGGATGTCTCATCGGATGCCAGTTTGGACAGCTCGGCAATCGAATCGGTCAGATCATCTTCGGAACAAAGATCCGTCACGGTGACATGTGCACCGCGACCGATCGCCCACTTCGCGACTCCAAGCCCGCCGCCGAAACGGCCGAGCCCCATGATGGTGACGCGGGCGTTGCAGAGTGAGTGAGTAGTGACAGGAGCGTTGACTGGCATCGTTGCCGTCAGTGTATTGCCGGTGGTTGGCCGGGTGAGCGCGAAAGACGTAGTATGCCCACTTGGGTGGAATCGCCGAAACAGTCGGACTCAAGGGTCAGGAGCAGATCGAATGACGCAGATGGATAATCCGTATCAGGGTGACATGGACGCAGGCATGGGTGGCGGGCAACCAGCCAAGAAAAGTGGCGTGGCGATCACCGCACTTGTGATGAGCCTGCTTGCATTGATTCCGTGTCTCGGCATGCTCACCGCGCCGCTCGGCGTTTTGCTGGGCCTCATCGGCGTTGTGACCATCAGCCCGCCACGAACCGGCAAGGGTATGGCCGTGGCTGCGGTTCTCATCGGGCTCGTGCTCGGCGGAGCGCAGTTTTACGGCGGAAAGAAGGCGTACGACTTCTTCTACAGCTTCTATGCACTCGTCGTCGATGGACCGGGCCCGGCTCTCGAGAAAGCCAAGTCTGGCGACTACGCTGGCTTCCGGGCAGAGTTCCACAACGTCAATGCCACTGATGACGATGTGAGAGCATTGATGGACGAACTGACCGATCGCTACGGGGCATTTTTGTCCGCGCGGCTCGATGAGCAGGCGATGGGTAATCGGCAGCCTCAGCCGGGCCAGGCAGAAATGGTTGCTCCGTACATCATCGAGTTCGCAGATGCGACGGTGGATGCGGAAGCCGAACTGCTCTTCGCCGATCAGGGGACGGGCGAGATCATCAAGAAGCTCGGCTACATGCGCATCATCGATCCCGATCTCGGCGATCTGGTCTTCCCCGAAGATGCGCCCACCGGCTCTGGCACAGGCAATACCGCGACCGGTGGCGGTGCGGGTGGCGATGGCGCGGGGGCAGGGGGTGCAGGAGGTGCAGGTGATGACACCTCCGGAGAAGACGGGGCCGATGGTTGAGCAGGCCGACGAGTATGCACCGATCCAAGCTGGCCCGGACGCTCGCCTGAGCGTCTGGGCGGTGATGTCAGTGATGGCGAGCCTGCTCGTGTGCTGCCCGGTCTTCACGATGGTCGGCCCGTTGCTCGGCTGGAAGGCTCTGCAGGAGATGAAAACCGCGTCACTGCGTGGCAAAGGGCTCGCGCAGGCCGGGATTGCGATCGGCGTTATCACAACGGCCATGTCGATCGGTGGCTATGCATGGTGGCAAGTGAACGTCCGCAGGCCAATGCTTGTTGGCCCACAGCAGGCACTCGAGCGAGGTTTCGCCGGCGACATAGCTGGTTTCAAGTCGGCTCTTGCTGGCAAGGCAGCCGAGCAGACTGATACCGAAGCAGCGATGTTCCTGAGCGAACTATCACGACGCTATGGCACATTTCTCGGCTCAGCGCAGGATTCCACCCGAGAGGCGGTGGGAACCGTCGGGTCAGGATTGACGATCCCATATGTGCTCAAATTCGATGCCGGCAGCGTGCGAGCGAGAGCGCAGTTTGTCACCACGTCGCAATCTGGCTTCGTCGGCCGCTTTGAGTCGATAGTGATCATCGATGCGGATCGAGGGCATCTGGCGTATCCGGCCGACGCGATCTCGTTGGCCGGCCCCGACGAAACAACTGGCGGCGATCCTGCCGCGAAACAGGAACCAAGCGCAGACCAATGAGCGAGTCGGAAACCATCATCGAGGTTCGCAACCTCGTGAAGCGCTTCGGCGAGGTCGTGGTCCTCGCGGACATCAATCTTGATGTCAAGGCTGGCGAGACGATGGTCATTATGGGGGGCAGCGGCTCGGGTAAGAGCACCATGCTGCGCACGATGATTGGTTCCTTTCCAGCAGATGGTGGAACAGTCTCGATGTTCGGGCAGGATCTCGCACGCCTTGATGAAGAGGGCATGAATGACGTCCGCAAGAAGTTCGGGATCCTCTTTCAATCCGGCGCGCTTTTCCAGTCCATGACGATCGCAGAGAACGTCGCGCTGCCTCTGGAAGAACACACGTCGCTGGATCGCTCAACGATCGAGATCATGGTCAAGATCAAGCTCGAACTCGTGGGTCTGCGGCAACATGCAGATAAGTACCCGGCCCAGATTTCCGGAGGCATGAAGAAGCGCGCCGGCCTCGCCCGTGCTCTCGCACTCGATCCGAAGATTCTTTTTTACGATGAGCCCTCTGCCGGTCTCGACCCTGTCACATCCGCTGAGATTGACCGACTGATTATTGATCTCACGCAGAAACTCGGTGTCACGAGTGTGGTTGTCACGCATGAGATGGACTCGGCATTCACCGTTGCTGATCGAATGGCCATGCTTGACAAGGGCCGAATGGTCATGGTCGATGATCGCGAACAGTTCGAGCGACTGCGTGATCTCGCAGATGACGAAGCGGGGACTTACAGTGAAACGAACCAGATGATCAGGCAGTTTCTTCGGGGCGATGCAGAGGGGCCGATTACCAGACGTCGTGAGGAGACGAACTATGCTGAGGATCTGCTGGGCGAACTACCCACGATTCTTGGCGAGACGCCGTCCGTCCAGGCGACGCGCGTCATGAAGTAACGGAGAACGGCATGCCAGGGCAATCAGAGCGACAACGCAACAATGTACGAGCAGGTGTCTTCATGCTGGTCGCAATACTGCTTGGGCTTGCGGTGATTCTCAGTCTTTCTGACATCGCAAGCGCTGTCCTGCAGAAGCGCAACGACTACATCGTTCAGTTTGATGTTGCTTCGGGTGTTGCAAACCTCCAGCCCGGCTCGACGGTGCGCGTCGGTGGATTGTCAATGGGGCGGGTGACCGTCGTCGAGCCTGCTCGCTCACCTGACTCTGATACGTTCGGCGACGTCATTCGCGTCCAGTTTGAACTCGACGATCGGTTTGCCTTGTACACCGATGCGCGTATTTACGTTGCGGGGCCACTTATTGGTTCCGATGCATGGCTTGAGATCGTCAACTTCGGCGGGCACGCCGATCAACAACAGGTGGCCAACGCCGACAACGTCATCGCTGGTGAGTCAGCCTCGATGCTGGAGACGCTGCTCGGTGCTGATGGTGGACGAATCATGGCGAATGTTGCAGCATTCACTGATGAGTTCTCTTCGTATGACCAAGCGATTGATCAGATCCTCAGCGATACAGAGACCATCACCGGCAATGTGTCCGGTGCCTCTGCAGAAATCGGTCAACTCGTCACGCGTATCAACCAGGAGGATTGGCCGGAATGGACGGGCAGGGTCTCGACGTTTCTGATGTGGACGAATGAGGTCACCGATGAGCTTGACCAGGCTGTTGGAGCAGGCCATGACTTACTCGCATCTGCCAACGCCGTGATCACGGACAATCGAAGCAAGATCGACAGCACGCTTTCCAACGTTGAGGAAACAACCGGATCTTCAAAACGGATTGCGGAACGTTTCGAGCAACATACGCTTGCGCAGGCTGAAGAATTGCTCGGGAAAGCCGGGAATGCGGTCGATTCCGCCTCGGATGTACTGGAGCAGGCGAGCGTCGACTATCCGGATTGGGCGTCGTCGCTGTCGCACACGATGGCAAATGGCAATCTGGCATCTCAGCAACTCAAACTTGCAATCCAGGAGATCCGGCGCAATCCATGGAAACTCCTTTATCAGCCAACTCCTGATGAACTCGATTTTGAACTGCTTTATGATGCTGCACGCTCATTCTCGCTTGCAACTGTTGACCTGCGAGCCGCCTCGGAGTCGCTCGAGCGTTCGCTGGACAAGCACTCGGAGGTATTGTCAGAGCGGCAGGATCTTCGAGAGCGTATCACGCGGGGAGTGGTTGAATCTCTTGAGAACTACGAGCGCGCGCAGCAGCGGCTGTTTGAGGTGCTCAAGCTCGGTTCGACGGCACCATGAGTGCAAGCCCGTCACCGGGATTGCCGACCACCATTGTGGCACGCGATGATGCGCGGATCGCACCCTTTCGCAATGTGCGGGATCGCGACCTGCACGGGCAATCTGATGTTTTTATCGCAGAATCTCCATCGGTCGTCCGACGATTGCTGGCGATCCCCAATGCGCTGCGGTCACTGCTCGTTACGCCACGGGCACTCAAGAGTCTTGGAGATGATCTGAAGCAGTGTCGTTACGGCGGCGACATTTTTGTTGCAGATCTCGATCTGATGTGCGAGATCAGCGGGTTCCACATCCATCGAGGCGTACTGGGTGTGGGCGAGAGAGCCGTCGTCGGCCCCGCGGGATCGCGTCAGATTGCGCACCTTGTAAGTCAACACCATCGGCCCTTCGTGGTCGCGGCAGATCGAATCACGCATGTCGATAACATTGGCTCACTTTTCCGAATTGCAGCAGGATTTGGAGCGAATGCAGTCGTTCTTTCGCCTGGATGCTGTGATCCGCTGTATCGAAAATCGATACGTGTATCGATGGGCCACGTATTGAGCGTGCCTTGGTCGGAAACCACGGTCTGGCCGGACGATTTGATAACTGTTCGCGACGCATGCGGTGCCCGGATCATTGCTTTGGAGAGCGGTGCGGGTGGCACAACATTGTGGGATGTTGAGTTTACCACTGTTCCGGCGATTCTGGTCGTGGGCTCGGAGCGACACGGCATCAGCCCTGAGGTTCTTGCAGTGGCCGACGTGGTTGCCGAAGTCCCAATGGGGGCGACGGTGCCATCGCTGAATGTCATCAATGCCCTGTCAATTGCCTCGTATGAAATAATCCGGCAGCGTGGTGGGTTGCGATAAGTTCAGGCAAACATACAATCAGCGATTCGTATCCATGGTCGACCATGTTGCGGCCACGGATTTGTGTATCGAAATACAAGGAATCTCAACGAAACGAGGCGTTTATGAAACGAAGTGACTACCAAGCAATGCAAGGCGAGTTGAAAGCGGTGCGGGATGAAGCGATTGCTGCTGCCGAGGCGAAATTCAATGAGGCCGTTCAGGCTCTGGATCATCTTTGGAGTTTGACTGGCGACGGCACTTCAGCCCCCGCACCACGAGGCCGCCCCAAGAAGCGCGGTCCCGGCCGGCCACGCACCAAGCCAGCATCAGCCAGGCAGACGACCAAGAAAACGAAGAAGAAGACGCGACGCCGTCGCAGGAGTTCCGGATCTGGCACACTCATCGATTCAATGCGCGATGCGGTCGGCAAGCAGCGTGGACAGTTTACGATTGCAGACGTCAAGGCAAGCCTTGGTGATCAGGGCGTGTCGCTGAGCAATGTCAATCCCGCGGTGCTCAGCACAACCATGAAGCGCCTCGAGTCGCTTGGCGAGATCAAGATCGTCAAGCGAGGTAAGGGCCGCCGTGCGAGTGTCTACAAGAAGGGCTGAGCAAGTCATCCAAGTTCGGCAACTGATTTGCCCTGTAAGCTCGACCGGGCTGATGGCACGGTCTCGATAAGCGGAGACGTGGGCCGCAACTCAGCGTCCTTTCGATGCAGTTGCGGTTCCACGTCCGCGGTCGGCTCGACGGAGACACGCTCAATCTGTGCACCCAGCGCATTGAGGGACTGTTCCATCATCGAGTAGCCGCGGTCGAGGTGATACACGCGGCTCACGATCGTTTCGCCATCAGCGACAAGTCCGGCGAGTATGAGTGATGCAGATGCGCGCAGGTCGCTTGCCATGACTGGCGCGCCGACGAAGCGGTCGGCGCACTGGATAATGGCGGTCGCACCTTGCCGGGTGATACGCGCGCCCATTCGGGTCAGCTCTGCAACGTGCATGAAACGCTCGGGATAGATCTTCTCGGTTATGATGCTGTTGCCGCGCGCCAGACAAAGAAGAACCATCATCTGCGCCTGCAAGTCCGTTGGGAAACCCGGATATGGCTGTGTCGTGAGCATCACGGGCGAGAGATGACGCTCGCTTGTCACGCGGACCGTGCAGCGCTTGGGATCTTCCGACAGATCAGTTCGGTCGACATGGACGCCCACACGCAGCAAGGCATCAGTGACGGCGAGAAGGTGATCGTATGGAAAGTCGCAGATCGTGACATCGCCGTTTGAGATACCCGCGGCGATCGCAAAGGTGCCAGCCACAATGCGATCCGGCGTGACCTGGTGATCCGCCCCGCCAAGTTGCGAGACTCCATCAATAACGAGCCGTGGCGTACCGGCACCACGAATCTTCGCGCCCATCGCGTTGAGCAGGTCGGCGAGATCGGAAATCTCCGGTTCGCAGGCAGCCGACTCGATGATGGTTCGACCTTCGGCAAGTGTTGCAGCAGACATTACATTGGCAGTTCCGAGAACCGTCGAGCCGAAGGGCCCGCCAAGGAAGATCGTCGCCCCCTTCAGGCGCTCTGCCGTCGCGATGATGTTGCCGCCATCAAGTTCGATCCTGGCACCGAGCGCTTCCAGTCCCCGGAGGTGCAGGTCGACAGGCCGGTGCCCGAACGCGCACCCGCCGGGCATCGCAACAGATGCTCGGCCGCGGCGAGCGAGCATCGGTCCGAGAACGCAAATGCTGGCCCGCATTGTGCGGACAATGTCGTATCGGGCGTGGGTGGCCGTCGTATCGACGTTGCTCAGTCGAATGGTGCCGTGGTCACCGTCGTTCTGACAGCCCAATTCCGCGAGGAGGCGCGTCATATTCTGGATATCGGACAGGTCCGGAATACCACGCAGCGTGATCGACTCGTCGGCGAGCAGCGCTGCAGCCATGAGCGGCAGCGCCGCGTTCTTCGAACCGTCAACCGCGATCGTGCCGCTCAGGCGAGAACCGCCTCGAATATGAAATGCGTCCATGTCTCATCCATGATCGTGAACAGAAAGTCCGAGAACTGCCAGCACATCGGCCGCTGGCACGAACATTCTCCAGTGTCGCAGGTCCGAGTGCAGAGTTCGATGATCTTGGATGGCGAGGCAGGTTCTTCACCAGCCGGCAGAGGCGTTACAGGCTCGCGCCGGACTCTGCGGCGTCCGTGGAGTGCGTTTGGACCCCGCGTGGCGAATCGTATCGTTGATCTGGACGGCCTTCGATGCGGAGGTCACAGCCGCAGACGCTGGTGAGGCGTCGTGGATCGCAGGTTGGAGGTCGGAAGGAGACGATGTATGAACAAGCAGCAAGCACAGTTTACGGGGAAGTATGTGTTGATCCCGGCAGTTGCCGGCGCGGTGTGTGCGATTGGGTGGAGTGCAACGAGCATCCCGGCTTTGGCATCTACGCCGATGGTCGCCGACGATGACACGAGTCAGCCCTCGGTACTCGAACTGACCGGCGTCGTCCGCGACTTCCGGGAGCAGACGGCGACCGGCGGGCATCCGGACTTTGAGGAGCGGCCCAACCTCGGGTTCGGCCTGTATGCGGGCAATGTGGACCGCTATCTTGGATCAAACGGCAAGCCTGTCTTCACCGGAGAGGGATTCAAAGTTGGTACGCAGTGGACCGACTCGCAAGGGCGTCCGATCTGTCACCATCTCTACGATGAAGATGCCGGTGACAGTGCTGGCTCGTCGTCAGGGTCAAGTTCGGGCGGAATCACGTCGGCGGCGTCGTTCAATCAGTGGTTTTCAGATGTCCCGGGCGTGAACATTTCCAAGCCGCTCACACTCGCATTGCACCTGCAGGAAGATGGGTCATACGTCTTCGATGACAAGAACGACGATCTGTACGACGCGCTTGGGGGCTTCTTCCCGGTCGAGGATGAGTTGTTCGGCAACTCTGGCGGCTCGCCGGATCGCAACTTCCACTTCACGTTCGAACTGCACACTGAGTTCCGGTACGACGAGGAAGCGGAGCAGGTCTTCAAGTTCACAGGTGACGACGACGTCTGGGTGTTCATTGATGGCAAGCTTGTCATTGACCTCGGCGGAGTCCACGCCGCGGAGTCGCAGTACGTGGATCTTGATCGGCTTGGGTTGTCCCACGGCGAGATGTACTCGTTGAGCTTCTACTTTGCCGAACGCCACCGCACTCAATCGAACTTCCGGATTCAGACCAACCTGAACCTGGAGAGCGTGGATCCGCCCTCGGTCAGCGCAGCGTTCGATTGATCTGACTTCGGTCACAGCCGAATCGATTTGATGCAGCGGCAGTCCTGATTGGGGCTGCCGCTGTTGCTTTTGCGCACTGAGAATCTCCCTGTTTCCCCATTCTTCCCATCCTTCCAATCGGTGCTGCATTGACAGCACATATTCGAGCGCCATCGATGAGATCGATGCCGTTCTGGCAATGACTTCGGCGTTGCCTCCTCGGCCCGCATTACCCACTTTTGTGTGCAGATGGTTGGGATTTGGCGTTCTCGGACGAAGTCGTGCAAAAAACCGATTATGCTGGCAAATATCTGTGTAAACGGGGTTTATCCACAGAGTTCCCCCTGTATGATGGTGCGGCAGGTCAACCTGCGGCGGGTGGACTTTTTCGACGCGATCTGTTGACAGCCCGCGCCGGATTCAGGTACTACTGGTGTTCAGCCATTGAAGGCAACGCCGGTGGAGGTGACAGGAGGGTTGCCGAGAGGCACAGGCCAATGTTGATTGGCGATGGAGGATGATGGCGCACTATGGCGCTTTGCTAGGGGAGAATGGCATTCCCGCCATTCGATGAACGAACCGCGTGGTCCTTTCATATCCGAGTCTGCGCACCATTGGTGTTCCATCTGAGTACAATGCCGTTCAGCATCTGTGCGTTCGGCGCGAACGAATCTTTGCCAGGCATCGAGCCTGGCTGAAACAAACTCATGCCCGTGAAGGAAGAATGACCGGATGAGCAGTGCAAGGAAAGGGGGTGGGGACGGCTGAGCTTGATTGTTTCGTGTTTCTTGAAGCTGGGTGCGTGGCTCAGTTTCACAACTTGGAGTTCCCATTTGTTTCTTGATAGGGATGGAAATCAAATGAATAAGAAATCAGTTCTTGGCATCGCAGCTTGCGGCATCGCAGCCACAATGCTCATGCCCGCTTCGGCAAACGCCGAACAGGATCGTGTCAGCTCTTCCGAGAAGGGCAGTCTCGTTATCTTCTCGAAGATTGAAGTCATCGTGGACCCGTTTGGTCAGGTCATTCAGGACACGTTCCTGTCGCTGACCAACGACTTCAACGAAGACGTTGACGTTCAGCTTTACTTCATCAATGGCGACTCGTGGACCAACGTGGACACGCAGATCACGCTGACCGCAAACCAGCCCATCTTCTGGTCGTCGCACAACGGCAACCCGGCAGGTGACGGCGTGGGTTCGGGCAACGTCTCTCCGTTCAGCTCCGCTGGCCCGCCGATCGTCGACGATTTCGGCAACCTCGTGTACCGTGGCTATGCCATGGCATGGGCTGTCGACTTCGACAACCTGCCCATCCGCTGGAACCACCTCAGTGGTAGCGGCATGACTGTGAACTACCAGCTTGGTACTTCCTACGAGTACAACGCATGGTCGTCGCAGGTCGGTAGCGGTGTGCCCCACGGTGCCGCAGTCGCTGCTGATGGCACCATCAACATGGACGGTACCGCCCAGGGTTACGCGCAGCCGTACAACGAACTGCTGCTCAACTTCTTTGCCCCGGGTGCCCCGCTCGTCAGCCAACTGTTCCCGCCGACGGGTGCGATCGTTGTTGACACCGACCTGACCCTTCACCTCGTCGACGCCGACCTCCGTATGGACGGCATCCCCCGACGCACGAAGGCCACGATCAACGTGTGGAACATGAACGAGACCAAGTTCTCGAACACCCGCCGTTGCATCACCTGCTGGGACCAGACCCCGCTGAGCCAGTATGCAGATAACGCGTTCATCCCGAACAACTTCCTTCTGCAGAACATTCAGACCGCGGCTGGCAAGGCTCGCATCGATGGCACCGCTGCCTTCGAATGTGACGACTTCCTGACGTCGGAAGCTCTGCCGATGCTCGGCATCTCCCACAAGCTCATCGTCATGGAAGCTGGTCTCTCAGCTGCAGGCTCGAACCTGGTCGGTATGGGTGTTGAGTCGGCCACCATCCAGTACGACGCCCTCGCGGGTGGTCCGGATGAAATCGTCGACGCAATCCGTCCGCGTCGTGGTCGCTAATCGCGATACGGGTCTCTGACCCAAGCGTGACCTGACACAGGGGCAGCGAGTTCGCTCGTTGCCCCTGTTCTAATTGATGCTGTGCAGTTTCCCATATTGCCACCTCAGGAACGACTCGCGCAGGCCGGATTTCCGGACGTCGCAGCGGCCAGTTCCGCGAGTTTTCCGCAAGATCGCTTGGTTGTCTGCGTTCTGCATACAGAATGTGGAAGAACCCAATGGGAGGATTCCCCACAATGGCAGAAGATATTCGGCTTGTTCTCGCGCCCGGGCGTGGCGTGGCATCATCGCTCATCCTGATCGGATGTCTGTTGGCATTGCCAGCGTGCGATCAGAATGGTGCGGACAGTGACAGCAATGCGAGTGTGGCGGTGAGCGACGTGAAGTCAGAGGTCGAAGAGCAGTCCATCACCTTCGTCAACACGGAGCCGCCCTCGAACACGGGCGATCGTGCTGATGCGCTCGCAGCAGCCGCAGACCGCCTCTGGCAAGCCCGCATCGCAGACGACTTTGCTTCCATGTATGAGTTCCAGCGGGCCGACTTCCAGGAAGCCAACACGATGGATGCCTACATCGAATGGTCCGAGGCGAACGAACCGTTCAAGTGGGAGTCCTTTGAGATCGGCGAGGTCTACGCGCAGGGCCAGATTGGTTGGGTTGAGGTTCAACAGAGCGTTGCGATGCGCCGCATGCCAAGCGTCCCGCCGCGTGACACGCGTGTCTGGGAGCCGTGGATGCATATAGAAGACCGCTGGCTGCCAGTGAACTCTCCAACCGCGGGGAACCTCCCGCAAACGCCGGCGATCCGCGATATTGACGCAGAAACTGAACTCGCCGAGCGATTTGAAAAGAGCTGGCAGTACCGGCACGATCGCGAGTGGGCCAAGTTGTTCGACATGATGTCGAGTGAGTCGAAATCGACGACGACTGCGCAGCAGTTTGCTGACGCCCAGGACCTGCTCATTTTCGTACAGTGCCGGGTGGAATGGGTGGAAGTAATCGACGATGCCGGCCGTATTGGTGCGTTCGTGCAGTTCAAGTACAATGACCCGAGTCTGCAAAAGATGCAGCCAAAGACAACGCTCGTCATCGAACGATGGATTCGGGAGAATGGTGAGTGGGTCCTGCATAATCCGGCGACTGCCGAACAGAACGGAGCAGATCAGCAATGAAGCATGTCATGAGTCTCTCAGTTGCGGCAGCATGCGTAAGTATGGTGGGATGCGAGAGCCAGACTTCGAAGAACACGCCACCCGCGCAGCCAGAAGTCGCCGCAGCGCAACACAAGGCGGCGCAGGTTTCGTTCCAACTCGCCTCGGTCGGTCTTCCGACAGAAGGGATGTGGAAGTGCGATCCAGCGTTCCGGGATGTCAATGCAGACGGTCATCTCGACCTGCTGGCAATCCCGCGTCTGGGTCATGGACCGCGCGTCTGGCTTGGCGACGGGCGAGGCGAGTGGACGGAAGCCTTCAACGGGCTCGTCCTTCAGGACAACTCGTGCGGAGGCGGAATCGAAGCTGCTGACGTCAATGGCGACGGGCATGCCGACCTTGTCGTCGCAGACCACTGCAACGGTGTGTATGTGTATCTCGGGGATGGGCTTGGCAACTGGGATCAGGTTGTTGCGCAGATGCATCCGGAGGACATGACACTGGAGTTGCAGGATTACAAGAAGCGCATCTGGATGGGAGCTGAGGATCTTGCCGTTGGCGACATTGACGGCGATGGCGACATCGACATCGTGGCTGGATCGAGTGATGAGGGCGGAATCAACTGCTATATCAATGATGGAAGCGGCTTGAACTGGGAGCGTGTTTCTCGAGGTCTGCCTGCGGATAAGACCTGGGCGAATCGTGTCATCCTGCATGACATGAACGGCGACGGGGTGCTGGACTTGGTTGCCTCGCACTCGGAAGGTCTCCGTGTGTGGTTGAACGATGGCGAAGGATATTGGGAGCCAGCCTCACGCGGCTTGCCGACTCCAATGCTCGGAGGCTTGTTTCACGGTCTTGATGTTGGCGACGTCAACAACGATCGTCGCCCGGACATCGCCGTTGCGAACTGGATTGATGGTCCGGAGGTCTTTCTTCAGGCCGAGGATGGGACATGGGAAGCGGCCGACAATGTCTTTGAGGAGATGAACGGCGGTGCGCAAGGGCTCGCGCTTGGCGATCTCAATAACGACGGCAACCTCGATCTGATTGTCACGGGAAGGCTTGAAATCGAGAGTGGCTACATCCGGGGCGTGTACGCGCTGCTTGGCGATGGAAGCGGGAGAAACTGGGAGTTCCAGAGAGATTGCGGCCTACCCGAACGTGGATTGTCTGGCATGGCCGGCGTTGGTTTTGGTGATGTGAACGGCGATGGACTCTTCGATTTTGCCGTCGGGACCGGGCTTATGGTCGAACAGTCAACGGATCCGCCGAAGCCAGTGCTTGAAGAAAAGCTGATTGTTTGGACGACCAGCAGAAATCAGCGAACCGAGACTACAACTGCTGCGAAAACAGAGTAAAAGAAAGTGGCATCACGTGGCGATCTGAGGGGATCGCGCGGAGGTTGCAGGAGAAAGGTGTTACCCATGAATCGCAAGATGTCTGTCGCGTTCGTTGGCTCGTGCGCGCTTATTGCAGCGTCCCAAGCACGGGCTGCGGACTGGTTTGTTCCCGGTGATGCTGCCACGATCCAGGAAGTGATCGACACGATGGCAAGTGGGGGCGATACGATTTTTGTCGGACCTGGTACATACGGCCCGCTGAACTTCGAGAATCTGAACCTGCGTATTGTTGCGACGGCAGGCCCGACGCTGACGACGATTGACGCCGCTGGTGCTGGAGCAGCCGTGGTCGTTGACGGGATTCAGAACGCCAACTCGACCTTCCTTGACGGGTTCACCGTCACGGGTGGGACGGGCGGGCAGGTCACGCGGGGTGCCGATGGACCAGGCGGCGGCGTGTTCATTAGTAATGCCGGCATTACTGTCCAGAACTGCATCATCACCGACAACATCGCGACAGTCGGCGGCGGTATCTCTGCGGCCAGTGCGATCGGTGCGCGGATTCTCAACTGTGAAATCACGAATAACGTGGCGACCGGTAACGGCGGCGGGGTGTCGATCTCGTTCGGTGCATTGACTCTGATCAACTGCACCATCGCGAACAACATCGCTTCCTCTGGTGGGGGCGTGCACGTGAACGACGATCTCTCAGGTGTGACATTGAGTAACTGTATCGTCTGGGACAACGCCGGCGGTGGCGTCGTGCTCAACGACCAGAATCCGGGCAATCTCCAGGAACCGACTCTTTCAGCCAGTTACAGCAACATTCAGGGTACCGGCGGTGCTCCGGGAAACGGAAACATCGATGCTGATCCGGACTTTGTCAGCGGGGCAAACCTGCGATTGAACGCCGGTTCGCCATGCATCGATGCAGCGAACTCGCAGTTGATCGATTCGTTCCTTGAGGATGTGGGTGGTGAACCTCGAGGGGTGAATGATCCGGCAACTGTGGATAGCGGCGTTGCCTCTCTTGGCCTCGTCGTGGACATGGGGTGCTACGAACTCCAGGCAGGCTGCGAACCCACAGCGCCGTGTCCGGGGGATTCGAACTCCGATAATGTCGTGAATCTTGCCGACTTGCTTGAGGTACTCTCGAATTGGGGGCTGATTTGTCCATAAATACTATTGCTTTCAGGACTTACGCTCTGTCATAATGAGCGAAACATCCTCCGCGGCGGTCGGGTTGGAGGCCTGATCTTCGCGGGGGCGAAGGATGGCGGAGATGATGTACAAAAACTTTCGGGGTGTCTTTGCGCTGGTGAGTGCGCTTGTGTTCGTGCAATGCTTTGCAGTGGCTCAAGCCAGAGGCGAGGCATGGATGCAGGTCGGTGTGCTCGCTGCCTTCTCGACGGCGCCAGAAGGCGCCTGTTGTTTCGAAGATGGCTCCTGCGAAGTCATGACGCTCAGCGAGTGCTTCGAGGCCGGCGGCGAGTACCAGGGGAGCTTCACTGCTTGTGAGGACGTGAACTGTGCAGGCCTGCCACTTGGCGCGTGCTGCGTTCCGGACCTTCCCTGCGAGCTGACGACTGAAGACGAATGCGACGCCCAGGGCGGTTTGTACTTTGGCGACGGCACCATCTGCGAGCCATTCACCTGCCCGGATGAAGAGGGGCCGTGCTGTATCAGCGCAGGCAACTGCGAACTCCTGACCGAGGACGACTGTCTTGCGGCAGGCGGCACATACTTTGGTGATGAGTTTGACTCCTGCGCGGAAGTTGAATGCAATCTCGGCGCGTGCTGCTTCGACGATGGTACTTGCACAGATGCGACCGAGAGCGACTGCGCGAATCTCGGCGGCACGTATCGCGGTGATGGAACCAGATGCCTTGGCGATGCAGATAACGACGGCATCGAAGCGCCGTGCGATAACTGCCCGAACGACTCAAACGCGGATCAGTTGGATTCCGATGGCGACGGCTTCGGCGATGTCTGTGATGGCTGCCCGTTTGATCCGGAGAAATTCGAACCGGGAGAATGTGGATGTGGTGAGCCGGATATCGATTCTGATGGCGATGGCGTTGCAGACTGTAACGACGGTTGCCCGGATGATCCGGACAAGATCGCGCCCGGCCAGTGCGGGTGCGGCAATCCTGACACAGATACCGATGGTGACGGCGTAGCGGATTGCGTTGATGGCTGCCCAGATGACCCAAACAAGGTTGACCCTGGCGTCTGCGGTTGCGGCGCGCCGGACATCGACAGTGACGGTGACGGAACACTCGACTGTGACGACTTGTGCCCGGATGATCCGGACAAGATCGCGCCCGGCCAGTGCGGGTGCGGCAATCCTGACACAGATACCGATGGTGACGGCGTAGCAGACTGCAACGACGACTGCCCCAACGATCCGGACAAAGTCGAGCCCGGTGACTGCGGTTGTGGCGTGCCCGACACGGATACTGATGGTGACGGCGTAGCAGACTGCAACGACGACTGCCCCAACGATCCGGACAAAGTCGAGCCCGGTGACTGCGGCTGCGGCGTGCCCGACACGGATACTGACGGCGACGGCGTAGCAGACTGCAACGACGACTGCCCGAACGATCCGGACAAACTCGAGCCTGGCGACTGCGGTTGTGGCGTGCCCGACACGGACACTGATGGTGACGGCGTAGCAGATTGCAACGACGGCTGCCCGGATGATCCGAACAAGATTGATCCTGGCGTCTGTGGCTGTGGCGATGAAGATACCGACACGGATGGTGACGGCGTGCTCGATTGTGAAGACAACTGCGTCTTCGAGCCCAACCCTGGTCAGGAAGATTCAGATGGAGATGGTATTGGCGATGCCTGCCCGGCACCTGAGCTGCGTATCGGAACGCAAAAAGGCTCGCTGCTGATCCTTTCGAAGGTTGAACTGCGCTGGGACAACCAAGGCAACATCCTGCAGGATACGTTTGTCGCACTGACCAACGACTATCCCGAAGATGTCCGCGTGCAGATGTTCTTCGTGAATGGTGATGAACCGACGCCCGCGACGATTGATGAACGCGAACACCCCGGATGGAACTGGGTTGACAACGAAATCACGTTGACCGGCAACGAGCCGGCATACTGGTCGGTGCTCACAGGCAACCCCAAAGGTGTGTCACCGTTCACGGTTCTCGATCCAGGTGTGTTGCCTGGTCGACCCGATCCGGAACGTCCGGGTGAGCGTGTTCTTCGGGGCTTCATCATCGCCTTCGCAGTCAGTGCGGACAACGAGCAGATTCGGTGGAATCACCTTGCTGCCAACGCGACAGTCGTTGACTACGCACACGGCAGCGCCTGGGAATACAACGCGTATTCAGCGCGAGCGATTTCGACTGCCGGTGCGCACGGTGACGTGATTGGTGAGCCTGGAACGTTGAACCTCAACGGTTTCGAGTACGCACAGGCGTACGACCAGTTGCAGTTCAACTTCGATGCCGTCGGCTCGCTCGGGTACAGCAAGCCCGGCCAGCAGGTTGTGTCAAGCAATGATCTCACACTGCATGTCGTCGATGCAGATTTCTCGATGAACTCGGCTGGTCCGTTGTCGACGCGAGCCGTGTTCCAGATTTGGAACATGAACGAGACGAAGTTCTCGGGCACGACGCGATGCCTGACGTGCTGGGATCAGTCGCTGCTGTCCAGTTACCAGTGGCCGAACAACTTCCTGCTGGCGAACCTCCAGACGTTCGTTGGCAAGGCCAGGATCGATGGCGTTGCTTCCGTTGGATGTGATCTGATCCTCGGTGCCGAAACAGTGGATGCTGCTCTGCTGGGTGTGGCCATGCGTGAGCTGACGATCAACGGTGAGCTGGCGGTTGCGAAGGCTGGCCGCGAGTTGATCGGCATGGGCCGACAAGACGCGGTGATCAAGTATGAGCGATTGCTTCCGGCTGAGGAGCGCGGTCAATAAAGTGAATGTCTCGTACGGGCCGGGTGGCGAAAGCCGCTCGACCCGTTTTGAGTTTCTGAACGAACCTGTCTTGAATCTGGACAGGAAATCCGTTTAGATATGAGTCCGGAGGGGCTTGCACCCTCCACAGGTGGCTGAGTGATTGCTGTGCTTGTCTCGTCTCGCAGCATTACCTGTGTACAGCCGCCGGTGAATCAGGAGGGGCTGTGATGGGTTTGCAACCGTGGATGGTGGCAGGCGCGCTGACAGCGGCAATCGCGCCGTGTGTTCTTGCCGGGCCGGAATGGGTCGAGGATGGCGATGCTGGCAATCTGTCCGGGACCGCCCAGCGGACGCGCGGCAGCGGAGAAGTAACATCGATCAGTGGTCGACTCGAAGGCCTCGAAGCGACCGCTCGCGGTGGCGGCGGCCTCGACCCAAGTGACTTTGAAGATCTCTTCATTATCACCATCGACGATCCTTGCGAGTTCTTCATCGAGTTCAGCCCGTGCTTTGACGCACGATTGTATATATTCTCCCTTGATGGATTCGGCTTGATCGGTGCGGATGAAGCATTTTCGGAGGCGCGGGGCGAGTTCGATCCGCCGCCCAACGGTTCTCCGCCGGTTGTGATCGACGGGTGCGAGGTGCTTCCCGGCCCAGGTGAATACATCATTGCGATCGTGGCCGACTCGCGCGAGCCGGTGAGCGAATCCGGTTCCATCTTCGACCTGCCTTCGATGGGCCAGACTGGTCCCACTGGCGCGGGTGCATCCGATCCACTGATCGGATGGTCCGGTGAACTCACCAGCATCCTCGGGTGTGGCGAATATGATCTCGAACTCGAAGGTGCCGAGCTGGCACCGCCCGCAAACGATGACTGTTTCGATGCAGAGGCCATCGGCCTCGTGACTGATCAGCCGTTCAACACGCAAGGTGCGGATGGGGGGCCGAGCAGTTGCACTTTCGGCGAGAACAATGACATCTGGTACGTCTTCACCTCGCCTGCAACTGGCACTGTGCAGGTTGACCTGTGCGGGAGCCTCTTTGATACGACGCTGGGCGTGTACGATGGCGATTCTTGTGATCCGCTGCCACCACTGATCGAGTGTAACGACGATAGTACAATCTGTACTGCAGAAGAAAGTCGTGGGTTGACTGCTCAATCTGCTGTTCAGTTTCAGGCCGTTGAGGGACAGTCATACCTGATTCAGGTTGCCGGGTTCGATGGACAGACCGGTCTGGGCGATATCACGATTAAGTTCCTCGCTTCACCATGCGAACTTCCAGGCCGTCCCGACCCGGATGGGTCATCAGATCGGGTGATTCGCGGTTACGTACTTGCGTGGGCCGTTGACAATAACAATCAGGAGATTCGATGGAATCACCTGTCCGGTCATGCGACAGTCGTTGATTATCGAGGAGCGTCTGCTTCGGAATACGGTGCGATGGCATATCCAGTCGTGCCGTCGGCAGCATCGCATGGACAGCAGTCCGGCACGCCGGGTGTGCTGAACATTGATGGGGACGAGTATGCAGCCACCTACGACGAGTTGTTGCTCAACTTCGTCGCGCCGGGTGCCGCGATGGTCTCGAGTCTTGATGCGATCGTGACCACGGAAACCGACCTCACGCTGCACGTGCTCGATGCAGACCTCACGATGAACACTGCCGGGCCGACAACCACGAAGGTGTCGGTGAATGTGTGGAACATGAACGAGACGAAGTTCTCGAATACACGACGCTGCATTACATGCTGGGATGAAACACTCCTGAGTCAGTTTGCGGACAACGCATCCGTGCCGAACAACTTCCTGATCAGCAATCTCCAGACAACGGTTGGCAAGGCTCGAATCTCGGGTGTTGCTGCCGATGAATGCACTGATTCAGTGGCTGCGTCCCTGCTCGGTGTTGCCACAAAGCGCATTTTGCCACCGGTGGCTCGAGGAACGCCGGGCGTTCCCGGAGGCGACGCATCTGCGATGAACCTCGTGGGCATGGGTGAACGAACGGCTGCAATCAGTTATGACGTGCTCGCACCGCCAGACGAAATTGTCGGTGGAACACAGCCCACGCGCCCGCGACCCACCTTTGATGGGATTGGTCGTGGTGACGGTGCGGTGGCACGTGGCAGTGTCTTCGAGAAGGGGAGCCTGCTTGTGTTCTCGAAGGTCGAGGTGCGCTTCAACGAGTTTGGCGAAGTCACCCAGGATACGTTCATCCAACTCACCAATGACTTCGGTGAAGATGTTCGCGTTCAGATGATGTTCGTGAACGGCGATGACCCCATGTTGGAAGTCACACCGAACGATATTTGCGAACACCCGGGTTGGAACTGGGTTGACAATGAGATTCTGCTGACGGGCAACCAGACGACTTTCTGGTCTGCTGCATCAGGCAACCCGGCCGGCGTATCACCGTGGACGATCCTCGACCCGTAAGCGGGCTGGATCTTGCAAACGACTTTTCACGCTCGCACGCGCATACCACCGTGCGAGCGTTCTCTCCTTTTGCTGCTTCGCCTCTCTTAACAAGCGACATGTGGACATCTTTTAGGCGTCTCCCCATTGCGCGCTGTTTCATCAGATGTGAGACTGGGTAGTGCTGCGAAGCAGGGAAGGATCTGTGTCAACAATGTCGGGTGAAAATCCGCGGTGGCAACGTAGGCCGAGCTCCTCATAAGTCTCGAAATCCCATGCAGTTAGTGTTTTCACGTCGACGGCTCGCCTGATCTGTCGATCAGCGTGCGCGATCGAACAGTTGCCGAAGTTCATGTCGCGCTACAAGTTCCGATAGTCCAAGTCTTTACTTGACATCGGCGGCGTGTTCTGGTGATATATGTCCGATATCCGCGAGGACGAGCGCGCGTCATAGCGCGCCGGACCATCGATGAAATCGCGGAGAGTCGCTGGGCGGAGTGGCCCAGGTCGAATGGAGTGGGTGGAAAGTGACCATGGTCAATGCGCTAAGGTGGAATGGCTCGAGGGCGAAGTCATTGCGCGCTGTTGGTCAGGGTTGCGGCCTTTTCGCCGGTGAAGAAGTTCTTGGTCCACAACACGTGGGGAAAATTGCAGTTCGATCACACATCGGTGTGTGACAAGCTGCGGGGAGATACCTGATATGACATCGTCGCGAATTCTGTTGATGATCGGAGCGCTCTTTGTGCTGTTGTGTTGCGCTCCACAGGCGTACGGTCAGGGGGCATGTTGTCTTCCTGATGACACCTGTATGGAACTCACACAGGGTGACTGCAATGCAATGGGTGGGTTTTTCAATGGCAACGGCAGCCTGTGCGCGGACTTGACGTGCTTGGGGGCTTGCTGCGTGTTCGACCCCATCACGCGCGACATGGTCTGCAGTCAGGAAACACCCGCGGATTGCGAAGCCATGGGCGGCTCGTATCGCGGCGACAACATCCAGTGCAATGAGATCATCTGCGATGTCGCAGGCACGACCCGCCTCGATGGTGCCTGTATCCTCGGCGATGGCACGTGTGAATCGAACATGACGCTCGTCGAGTGTGAAGAGGCCGATGGCATCTGGCAGGGCTTCGGCTCCAAGTGCCCCGGCGATTCGATTGATGATCCGTATGAAACCTTCTGGGCCTTTCCGATTGATAATGGCACGGGTGGCTGCTGCTTCAGCGATGGGTCCTGTCAGACACTGACACGCGACGACTGTGATCTGGCGGGCGGCTTCTTCCAGGGAACCAACATCGAATGTGGCGAAGGCAACACGTGCCCGGTGACCGATGATGATGCAATTTCCCAGGAAGTTCAGTGCCAGTTCTTTGACTTCGTGATGCTTGCTGTGGACCGCGAATTCACGTTCGACAAGTTTGATCTCCTCACCGGTACATCCGACGAACGCACGCTTGAGCGTGTTCGCATCATGGTTGATGGCCGCGTTATTCTGGTTGCGGTCTTCGATAACCGCGGCAACGATGCTGCAGTCGATACGACTGACGCCAACTTCATTGTTGAGCAGATGCGCGCGAACTTCACAGACGACGACGGCGTGATCGATAATGTTCAGGCGCCGGGTCTGGACTTCTCGTCGGGCGGCCTTCCTGGCGGTCCGGGCGATGAGTTCCCCGACATCTGGCGAGACCCGATTGGCTTGTTTGGTGGGTTCCCGGTTGGTTCGCTTGTCGCGCCGGATCAGTTCTTTCTGATCTGCGAGGAGTGTGTTGGCGGGTTTATCCAGCCCGGTCAGTTCACGGCATTCCGAAGCCCGTATTTCTTCCCGGGCTTTTGCATCGACAGTGGCTGCAACAACGGTGATGGCGACAAGACAATCAACGCCAACAATACCACGGAAGCAAACGAACAGTGGTGCTTTGAAGCAGCACCCGATGCAGTGGACGATGGCTGCATCACAGCGCCGCTTGCTGACTTCGTAATCGAAGGTGATGATGACACGTTCCTGACATCGCTCCGCGGTATCGGAACTTTGATTTCGGCGGGTGTTGGCAAGGGCGATGTTCTTCGCGATCCGCACCGCGCTGTGGGCAAAATCACCGTGATTTACGAGTTTCGCCCGACTGAATCGGCATGCTGCCTGCCCGACGGCTCGTGCATTGTGACCTCCGAGATCGAGTGCGTTCAGCAAAGCGGAAC
Source organism: uncultured Isosphaeraceae bacterium (assembly GCA_964631295.1). Lineage (GTDB taxonomy): Bacteria > Planctomycetota > Phycisphaerae > Phycisphaerales > SM1A02 > CAZVXI01. Next base: position 22,388 of record CAZVXI010000001.1, on the reverse strand, counting down.
GTGGTTCCCCGGCCAGGCGTGCGGTGAGACTGGAGCATGCTGCCTTCCCGATGGCTCGTGCCTGGAAATCTCAGAGCTTTGCTGCACCGAACTTGGTGGTTCGTTCCAGGGTGAAGGCACAACGTGCGGCGGCTTTGGCGCGTGCTGCCTGCCGGACGGATCATGTCTTGAAGTAGCAGAGATCTGCTGCATCAACGAGTTTGGCGGCTCGTTCCAGGGTGATGGCACCGTGTGTGGTGGCACCGGCGCGTGCTGCCTTCCAGACGGCTCATGTCTTGAAGCGGCAGAGATCTGCTGCATCAACGAGTTCGGCGGTTCTTATCAGGGTGACGGCACCGTGTGTGGTGGCACCGGCGCGTGCTGCCTTCCGGACGGTTCTTGTATCGAAATCGCAGAGATCTGCTGCATTAACGAGTTTGGTGGCGATTACCAGGGTGATGGCACCGTGTGTGGTGGCACCGGCGCGTGCTGCCTGCCAGGCGGTTCGTGCACAGTAACTGCCGAAGCATGCTGCCTCGCTGCTGGCGGTTCCTTCCAGGGTGACGGCACCGTGTGTGGTGGCACCGGCGCGTGCTGCCTGCCGGATGGCTCATGTGTTGAAGTCGCAGAGATCTGCTGCGTCAACGAGTTCGGCGGTTCCTTCCAAGGTGATGGCACCGAGTGTGGTGGCACGGGTGCGTGCTGCCTGCCGGATGGCTCATGTGTTGAAGTCGCAGAGATCTGCTGCATCAACGAGTTCGGCGGCTCCTTCCAAGGCGAAGGCACTGAATGTGGTGGCACAGGTGCATGCTGTCTGCCTGACGGCTCATGTGTTGAAGTGGCAGAGATCTGCTGCATCAATGAGTTTGGCGGCTCTTATCAGGGTGATGGCACCGAATGTGGTGGCACAGGTGCATGCTGTTTGCCTGACGGCTCATGTGTTGAAGTGGCAGAGATTTGCTGCATCAACGAGTTTGGCGGCTCCTATCAGGGTGATGGCACCGAATGTGGTGGCACAGGTGCATGCTGTTTGCCTGACGGCTCATGTGTTGAAGTGGCAGAGATTTGCTGTGCGGATCTGGGCGGTTCCTACCAAGGTGATGGCACCGAATGCGGTGGCACTGGCGCATGCTGCCTGCCTGACGGCTCATGTGTTGAAGTAGCAGAGATCTGCTGCATCAACGAGTTTGGCGGCGTCTATCAGGGCGACGGCACCGAATGTGGTGGCACAGGTGCATGCTGTCTGCCTGACGGCTCATGTGTTGAAGTAGCAGAGATTTGCTGCATCAACGAGTTCGGCGGCGTTTATCAAGGTGATGGCACCGTGTGCGGTGGCACGGGTGCCTGCTGCCTGCCAGATGGCTCATGTGTTGAAGTGGCGGAAATCTGCTGCATCAATGAGTTTGGCGGTACGTTCCAAGGTGATGGCACGCAGTGCGGCGGCTTCGGCGCTTGCTGCCTCCCGGACGGCTCGTGTGTGGAAGTGGCGGAAATCTGCTGCGAAGAAGAGTTCGGCGGCACGTTCCAGGGCGATGGCACCGTGTGCGGTGGCACTGGCGCTTGCTGCTTGCCGGATGGTTCATGTGTTGAAGTTGCAGAAATCTGCTGCATCAACGAACTGGGCGGCAGCTATCAGGGCGATGACACCGTCTGTGGTGGCACGGGTGCGTGCTGTCTGCCGGATGGTTCATGTGTTGAAGTTGCGGAAATCTGCTGCATCAATGAACTGGGCGGCTCTTTCCAAGGTGATGGCACACAGTGCGGCGGCTTTGGCGCTTGCTGTCTGCCGGATGGAACCTGCATCGAGATGGCAGAAATCTGCTGCGAAGAAGAGTTCAATGGCGTGTTCCAGGGCGATGGCGTCCTGTGTGCAGATGCTCAATGCGATGTGGGGCCATGCTGCCTGCCAGGCGGTGACTGTATCGAAGTGACTGCAGAGGAATGTGACCAAATCAACGGTGGCGACTTCCTGGGATTCGGTCTCACATGTGATGAAGTCGATTGCCCGACGCGCTGCGTCCGCAACGAGAAGGGCTCGCTGCTGATCTACCCGAAGATCGAGATTCGCTGGGACGATGAGGGCAACCTTCTGCAGGATACGTTTATCGCGTTGACCAATGACTACGGCGATGATGTCTATGTTCAACTCTACTTCGTGAACGGCGATCCGCCGATCCCGGCAGACCCTGCAACAGGCGAGCGGGCTCACCCGGGTTGGAACTTCGTGGATAATGCGTTCCAGCTGACTGGTAACCAGCCGACATACTGGTCTGCGAAGAGTGGCCAGCCCGCAGCCGGCGGTCTGTCACCATTCGCGCACGTCCTTGACCCGCCGATGGGCGGCCTGCCGGGCCGACCTGATCCGGAACGTCCGGGTGAACGTGTGATGCGTGGTTTCCTTGTCCTCTGGGCGACGAATAACTCCAACGAGCAGATTCGCTGGAACCACCTCGCTGGTGCAGCCACAATCGTCAACTACGGGCAGGCCTACGCATGGGAGTACCAGGCAGACGCGTTCGGTGTGTGTGATGACCTCATCCCGCATGGCGGCAAGTTTGGTGAGCCGGGTGTGTTGAATCTCGACGGCCTCGATTATGCCGCGGGTTACAACCAGTTGCAGTTGAACTTCAACCCACCGCCATCGATGGCGCTCAGCTCGATCGCTGCGGGTGTATCAGTCCTGTCTGATGAAGACCTGACGCTGATGCCCCTCGACATGGACTTCACGATGAATTCACCCGGGCCGGTAACGACCAAGGCTGCGTTCAATGTGTGGAACACGAACGAGACGAAGTTCTCGAACACCCGCCGCTGCATCACGTGCTGGGATCAGACTCTGCTGCGGAACTACGACTTGCCGAACAACTTCATTGTCTCAGTGCTTCAGTCACCGACCGCCAAGGCGCGGATCGACGGCGTCGCCTCAACGGAGTGTAATGGCAGTGTTAATGGTCTCACTGGCGTCGTCAGCCAGGCCGCTGCACTGACCGGTATCTCAGCCAAGTTCCTGACGCTGACCGGTGCCGGACAGGACGGCGACACATACGCGGCGGGCGGTATGTCGCTCGTGGGTATGGGCATTCAGCCCGCGGTCATCCTGTATGACCCGAACAATCAGCCCATCCTTGAGAACGGTGGTGCCCCGCAGACACCTCAGCAGATGCGTCGGTTCCTGAACCAGATCGATTCGGGTCTCGGAGACGAGATCTTCCCTCCCGATCAGCCGCATCGTCCAATCAAGTGATGAACGACAATGACACGAGTTTTCCGCAAGGGGCGAGCCGCCGGGCTCGCCCTTTTTTCATGGCTGATTGTCGAGAGTTATCCACAATCTGTGCAGTTGTATCATTTGTTCTTGAGTCACCGATCGGTGTCCCATGTAATGGTCCGAGAACAGGTTCCCACCTGATCGCTGTTATTGCAGGCTATTCGCTTGGATTTTGCCTCATCCAGCCAAAGGGCGCAGTTTCACCATCGCGGGCTTGAAGTGTCGATTTCAGGTTCGTTGCGTTGATCTTGGAATCGGAGGCTTGAGGCAACTTCGGTGAAAGTCTGGGCGTATGGGTTCTGTGAGTACCTCGCCGCGACGACAGCTGACCGGTGGGAGGGATTTCTTATGCGGACGACATTCGCAATCACGGCTTGTATCGCAGTTGGCGGCCCCGCAATGGCTGATCAACTGGATGTGCCAGCCGAGTTCTCCACGATTCAGAGTGCCATCGATGCCTCGACAGACGGGGATCTGGTCCTTGTCGCGCCGGGCGTATATCGCGAGTCGGTTGACTTTCGTGGCAAGCGGATCGAAGTACGCGCAGCGGAGGGAGCCTCGGAAACCGTGATCGATGGATCTGTCGACGAGGGAAGCGTCATCCTGTTCGTCAACTTCGAGGGCCCGCAGAGCATCCTCGACGGCTTCTCAGTCACTGGTGGAACAGGGACCGATGCAGGTGGCCTGATTCGCGGTGGCGGCATTTTCGTCCAGTCTGCCAGCCCCACGATTCGCAACTGTCGCATCGAAAACAACTCGGCCGGTGCGGGTGGCGGGATTGCAGTCTGGACTGGCAATCCATGGCTCTTCGATTGCGTGATTGAGAACAACGTCGCCAACGCGAGCGGCACGGGTGGCGGTGGTGGCCTCCATGCATACTCGAGTTTTCCGCGATTGGTGAGTGTCGAGTTCCGTTCGAATCGCGGTGATGGGTTCGCCTCCGGAGGTGCTGCGTCGCTTCGTGAGTTGAGTGGTGCTGAGTTCGTGAACTGTCTTATTGTCGACAACGAGGGGCGGTTCTGCGGTGGGATTTACAACCACAACAGCGTTGTCGAGATCAGTAACTCGACTTTCTCACAAAACCAGGCGACCAACTCATCTTCCGGCGAGGCTTTCCAGGTGATCGGCCCTTCAGCTGTTGGTGTGGCAATGAACTGCATCTTCTGGGACAATGGAGATCCGGACGAGGCGGACGAGATGGGGGTCGCGCTCGGCGAGATGACAATTCTCAACTCGTGCGTTCAAGGTGGCTGGGAAGGGGAAGGGAATGTCGAGGTGAACCCCGCATTCGTTGATCCGGAAGCTGGTGATTTTCATCTGAAAGCAGATTCGCCGCTCATTGATGCCGGTGAGAACGAGTTTATTCCGGACGACATCACGATGGACCTTGCTCACAATCCTCGCTTTGCCAACCCGGATAATCCGGAGATTGTCGAACCGAATGTGGACCTTGGTCCGTTCGAACTGCAGCCGGACGGTCCGCCGCCGTGCGAAGGCGATACAGATGGCGATCAGATGATCGGCTTGGGCGACCTGCTCACCGTGCTCAGCGAATGGGGCAGTTGCGGCTCATCAACGGGGTGTGCAGGCGATATCGATGCCGACGGCTTCATCGGGCTCGCGGATCTGCTCGCCGTTCTCGCCGGTTGGGGCGACTGCCCGCAATAGAGACTCAGGCGGCCCGGTGTGGTTGCTTCGCCGCAAACCCGACGGATCGCCTTGGGGCTTTTTCAGAGCGACACCGTCCGTATTACAGCACCGAGTTTGATGCCAACTTTCGGCATGCCGAAAACCACACACGTTTCCCCTTCCTGCGCGATCGTTCTCGCACGGGCTTGCTTCATGCGGAGCAGCTCGTTTACGCCGTCATTACCGGTTCTCGGAAAGCGGGTGAAGGGATTCGAACCCTCGACATTCACGTTGGCAACGTGACGCTCTACCACTGAGCTACACCCGCACAAGCTGGCGCAAGACCTCGCCGGGCGAAAAGCATAGCACCTCTGAATGTTGAAGCAAGCAATCGTGTTCGGGATCGGTCGGGGCGGCGGTTATCGGCTCTCGGGATCGGCTGAGATGGGTGAACGAGGGCCATGCTCGTTGGGCTATACTGCCCATCATGCAGTATGGGTTTGTCATCGATCACGACTCGTGCATTGGCTGCCACGCTTGTACGGTCGCTTGTAAGGCCGAGAACAATGTCCCGGTGGGGAACTTTCGGACGTCGGTCAAATATGTCGAGCTCGGGTTATTTCCAGAGGTCAAACGCGACTTCCTCGTTCAGCGATGTAACCACTGCTCAGATGCCCCATGTGTGACGATCTGCCCGGTAAACGCGCTGGAGAAACGCGCCGATGGCATCGTCGACATCGATCGTGATGCGTGTATCGGGTGTCGGGCATGCATGCAGGCCTGCCCGTACGATGCGATCTACCTGAACGACGACTCCGGCGCAGTCGAGAAGTGCCACTTTTGTGCTCACCGTGTAGAAGATGGATTGGAACCTGCATGCGTCACCGTGTGTCCCGTTGGGGCCATCATTCCTGGCGACTTCGATGATCCGGAGTCGCGCGTGTCGCAGATCAGCGGTGAAGACGATCTGAGAGTTCGTCGGCCGGAACAGGGGACGGGGCCGAACGTTCGATACAAAGGAGCGTCGGATGTCGCTCTGAACCCCGGCGTGCCTGAGCGGCCTGAGACCTACATCTGGTCTGATCGGCCGCCAGATAAACCCGAGGATTGGCCAGCCGATGTGCCGACCGAGCCATCCTCGCGTGTCGTGCTGGATATCGGGCATCGAGTCGAGTGGGGTTGGCCAGTGGCCGCCTATCTGGTCACGAAGGGAATAGCCAGCGGTGCTGCGATGCTCGCGCCGTTTGCAACGCTATTTGGTATGACGGGCTGGACGCAGGCCTATTTGCCGGAAGTTCTCGCGCTCGTTTTCACGCTGGTCACGCTCGGGCTTCTGGTGGAGGATCTCGCCCGGCCGCAATACTTCTACCGACTACTGACCCGACCAAACTGGAGGAGTTGGCTGGTACGCGGTGGGGTTGTTCTTGGCGTTTTCTGCGGGACGATTTCTGCATCGATCGTCGCCCGGATGGCTGGCTTGGAGGGCATTGCAGATCTCCTTCGTGGCATCAATGCCGGGCTTGGTGCCATGGTCGCAGGCTATACGGCTTTCCTGTTCGCGCAGTGCAAAGGGCGCGACTTATGGGAGAGTGAGTTGCTGATCTGGCACCTGCTGTGCCAGGCCGTGCTGTGCGGCGGCGCGGTCTTGTTGATCGTTGCGCCAACTTCAACGCTCAAGCTGCTGTTTATCGGCGTCGTCGCGATGCATGGCCTGCTCTCTTGGGCGGAGCGTTATCGGGTGCATCCGACTGAGAACGCAAAACAGGCGGCGGGATTCCTCGGGGTCGTCCGACTCGGACCGTTGAAAGCCTATCGCGATGGACTGATCATAGGTGTGCTTGCCACGGTCGTGGTTGCGCTTGTTGTTCCCGTGGCTGCATGGGTGCCAGCACTCTTCGGTTTGTATCTATACGAACACGCATTCGTGCGGGCGGGCCAGTTGCCACCACTCTCGTAGACACCTTCGGAAGGAAGTTTACTGACCATGTCCGGCTCTGATCGCAAGACAATGACCGTCACGCCACTTGCATCCTTTCCGCCAGTTGACCGCTGGGATGATTGGGAAGAGTACGACGCTGCTGCATGGCCGCGTAAGGAGAGAAAACGCTATTCGCTCGTGCCCACGACATGCTTCAACTGCGAAGCCGCGTGTGGTCTGATGGCATATGTCGACAAAGATACGGGCGAAGTTCGGCGACTGGAGGGCAATCCTCACCATCCCGCGTCGCGTGGCAAGAACTGCGCAAAGGGGCCGGCTACCCTCAATCAGATTAACGATCCCGGGCGTATTCTCTATCCGCTCAAGCGATCAGGTCCGCGCGGGTCCGGCCAGTATGAGCGCACGACGTGGGATGAAGTGCTCGATACATTCGCATCGCGCATCCGCGCAGCACTCATCGAGAAACGCCACAATGAGATCATGTATCACGTTGGCCGCCCCGGCGCGGACGGCTACATGGACCGCGTACTCAGGTCCTGGGGAATCGACGGGCATAACTCACATACGAATGTGTGTTCCTCAGCGGCTCGCGTCGGGTACGCGCTCTGGTCAGGTGCAGATCGTCCGTCGCCTGATCACGAGAACGCGAAGTTCATGCTGCTTCTTTCGGCGCACCTCGAGACAGGGCATTACTTCAATCCACACGCGCAGCGGATCGTCGAAGGAAAACGCCGCGGCGCAACAATATGTGTGATCGATGTGAGACTGTCGAACACAGCAGCGCGTGCCGACTACTGGCTTGCACCCTGGCCCGGCACTGAGGCATGTCTGCTTCTCGCGATCGCAAACATTCTGATTCGAGACAATCTGTTCGATCGATCATTCGTGGAGCAGTGGGTCAACTGGCGCACCTATATGCGGGCGCTTCATCCGGACGACACATGCACGTTTGTACAGTTCATTGCACGCCTTCAGGAGCGGTATGCCGAGTACACGCCAGAGCGAGCTGCGGAAGAGTGTGATGTTGATGCTTCGAAAATTGAGGATGTCGCGCGTGAAATAGGCAACGCCGGTTCAGCACTTGCCACGCACATCTGGCGGAGCGCTGCGGCGGGGAACCTCGGCGGATGGCAGGTGGCACGATCTCTCCAGTTCATATGCGTGCTGATGGGCGCCGTTGATTCACTTGGAGGTACAAACCTCAACAGTACGAATAAGTTTGTTGCATCGCCATTTCTCACCCCACCACCACAGAAGATGTGGAACGAGCTACTGTATCCACGCGAGTATCCGCTGGCATATCACGAGCTGTCGTACCTGCTTCCACACTTCCTTGAAGAAGGCCGGGGCCAGATCGATACGTACTTTACGCGTGTCTATAACCCGCTGTGGACAAATCCGGACGGCATGATGTGGGAACGTGTCCTGAAGGATGAGACGAAAATCGGTCTTCATGCAGCGCTCACTCCAACCTGGAATGAGACCGCGCAGTATGCAGACTATGTCCTCCCGATGGGGACCGGTGCAGAGCGACACGATCTGATGAGTCAGGAAACCCATGCTGCGAAGTGGATCAGTTTTCGGCAACCCGTACAACGCGTTGCGATGCAGCGGGCTGGCAAGAATGTTGAGTTTACATGGCAGGCGAATCCCGGAGAAGTCTGGGAAGAGGATGAGTTCTGGATCGAGTTATCGTGGCGGATCGACCCGGACGGTCACCTCGGTATTCGCAAGTACTACGAGTCGCCTTATCGTCCAGGCAAGAAAATTACGATAGAAGAGTACTATCGCTGGATCTTTGAGAATGCAGTTCCCGGCTTGCCTGAGGAAGCAGTGAAGCATGGCTTGTCGCCTCTGGAATATATGCGAAAGTTCGGTGCGTTCCTCGTTGAAAATGAAGCGCGTGGTAGTCACTTGAAGACCGCGGAGACTCCCGTCGGAGCAAGACAAGAATCAGACGGTTCCATCACTGCCGATGGCTCAACGATCGGCATTGAGTTGGATGGAACTGTGCGAATGGGCTTCAAGACGCCAAGCAAGCGACTTGAAATCTACAGTTCGACGATGGAACAGTGGGGTTGGCGTGATCACGCAACTCCTGGATATATCAAGTCGCATGTCCATCGTGACCACATCGATCGAGACCACGGCGGCTTTGTGTTGGTGCCCACGTTCCGTCTGCCGACACTGATCCATACTCGTGCTGCGAATGCAAAATGGCTGTATGAACTATCCAACACGAACCCGGTGTGGATTCACTCGTCGGAGGCGGAACGTCTTGGGATAGGGACCGCTGACCTGATTCGTGTGACGACTGATATCGGGTATTTCGTTAATCGAGTCTGGGTGACCGAGGGAATACGTCCGGGCATTGTTGCATGTTCACATCATCTTGGCAGATGGCGACTTCATGATGAGACCGGCACCGATCGCTGGGCGAGTACGAAGGTTATTCGCGAGGAAACCGACAACGGCGTATATCGCTTCCGCCGAGTCGAGAACGTACAAGCCTTCGACAGCAGCGACCCGGATACAAAGCGAATCTGGTGGACAGATGGCGGCGTTCATCAGAATCTTACATTCCCGGTCCATCCCGATCCAGTATCAGGTATGCACTGCTGGCATCAGAGCGTGACTGTATCAAAAGCTCAGACCGATGATCAATATGCTGACATTTGCGTTGATACGAATAAGTCGATGCAGGTGTACCGCGAGTGGCTTGCGAAGACCAAGCCCGGTCCGGGGCCGAACGGCTTGCGTCGTCCGCTGTGGTTTGCTCGTGCTGTGCGCCCTGCTGATGAAACGTACTCCATGTAGGATGATGAGTGATGGGCTGGTCTGTGATCGAGTTTGAGCCAACACCAAATCCGAATGCGATGAAATGCAACTTGGATCAGAAGATCAGTGATCATCCGGTGAGTTGTCGCAGTCGAGAAGAGGCGATCGCAGTTCCAGTTGCGCGTCAGTTGTTCGATGCTGGTGCAACTTCAGTATTGTTCTGCGATGACTGGATGACAGTCAATGTTGCATCACGCAAGGACTGGCCTGCGATGAAGAAGATGATTCGTCAAGTACTGTCCCAAGCGTCACAGGCGGATATGCCTGTCACATGATAGAGCGCCCGAATGACCAGTCTGTTGATCGGACGCGCGCGAACCGACTGATCAGATGGTTCGCGTCTGCTGCCCGAGATCTGCCATGGCGGCGGAATCGATCTTCATACAACGCGCTTGTATCCGAACTGATGCTTCAGCAAACACAGGTTGCGCGTGTCGTCGAGCGATACGAAGAGTTCGTGAGGCAATTTCCAAACCCCGATGTTCTGGCGCGAGCAGATGAGCAGGATGTGCTCGCAGCCTGGCAGGGGCTCGGCTACTACCGTCGTGCACGGATGCTTCATCAGGCTGCAAAGCAGATTATGACTGGGCATGGTGGTGAGATACCAAGTGATGCCGAGACTCTCCGTCAGCTTCCCGGCGTCGGACGGTACACGGCCGGTGCGATTGCTTCGATTGTGGGCAACGCTCGGGAGCCAGTCGTCGATGGGAATGTGAAGCGTGTGCTTGCGCGCTGGCACGCCGAGCCGGATCCTTGTGAGGAGTGGTGCTGGGATAAGGCGAAGTTGCTCGTTGAATCGACCTCACAGCCGGGCAGGCTCAATGAAGCAATGATGGAACTTGGCGCAACAGTATGCACACCCAGTCAGCCAAGCTGCGATCTGTGCCCCGTGCGGACAAGCTGTGAGGCGAACCAGCGCGGGTGTGTCTCAGAGATACCGGTCAGGAAACCAGCCGTTCGGAAGAAGATTGTCCATCACCACTGTGTCCTGATTGAACGGGCAGGCAGCCTCCTGCTGGAGCAACGACCCGAGCGTGGTCTCTGGGCTTATATGTGGCAACCGGTGACCGTCGAGTCTGAGGTCATGCTCGACGATGCTCAACTCGTCGAAGGGCTTGGGTTTGGTGTGTCGAGACTCTGCCTTGCAGACGTGTTCACGCATCAGACGACTCATCGGCGGGTCGAGTTCCGCGTATACACCGCAAAGGCACGCATTCGTCGAGGGGACTGGCAGCCGTTGCGCGCGATCAAGTCTCTGCCGATGAGCAACCCGCATCGTCGTATGATTGCCAATGAGAGGTATCGGTCTGCAGGGTAAGATCATACGCGTCATCATGGATGCGATACGCATGTGATATGATGAGTGCAAGGAGATGTTGGTATGCACAGACGCTCCCGTTTCGTCGGTCAGGTGCTTGGCGTACTGGTCGTTGCCCTTGCACTGCCTCGCACCTGTTATGGCCAGTTCGCCGGCAACCTCACCGGTGTTGAGATCGAAGATCTATTGCTGCTCGACCGTGTGCTGCAACTATCGCCCGCGCAGATGGCGGGTCTGCTCGATGCGCACGATGAATATGTCGAGCGCATCGCGGCAGACAAGCAGTTCTGGTTGCGGCCGTACGATCAGAACCACACGATGAAACAACGCATCGCATACCTTCGGCAGGCTGCAGATGACTATCGCACGCGCGCGAGGCAGTTGCGCGCACACGATCGAATCCTGTTTGCCGCGATTGAACCAACGTTGGCGGAGCATCAAACAACGCGACTGCCGATCGCTCGCGCGATGATAGATCGTCGTTTGTTCAGCAGAGCGATTGCGGAAATCGACCAGACTGGCAAGCGGTTTGTCGCCATCGATCGCCTGTTACTTCTTGCAGAGTGGTCAGATGGTGCGATCAGGCTTCCCGAGGCTGGGTGGGTGTCTCTGGCTCAGTACGCACTGGAACTGAATCGCAGGTTGGCGACACTCGAAGATATTGCGATCAAACAGAGTGTGAAGACACTTCGTCAGCAGAATGAGAAGTTTGGTATTGCTGACCCGGATGATGTTGATCCCGAGTTGTCACTCGAACTGATCCGCAGTGCCCGTGAGCCATGGCTCGAACACATGGCGGAGATTGACGATCTGAATGATCGGACGCTGCTGGCGCTTATTGATATGGTTTCCGTCGAGAACACGGCTCACCTGGTGTACGCCTACGGAAACGCGCGTTATCCACGTGGCCATCCGACTTGGAACGGGTGGTATGGGCTCGCGCATGTCGCGGAAGAAATGGCCGACCTTGTGCCGGAACATTCTGCAGACGAAGCTCGCGAGCAGATGCGCAGCTTTATATTCAGCGAAGGCGTTGCGCACATCCGATCCGCCATTGATCACCTGCGCGAACATCGCCCGCGCAGGGTACTTGCCTTTGCCCGTGCCAATATGTCTGCTGAAGAGCGTCAGGCTGAATCCAGTCGCAACCTCGAGCTTGTGAAAGTTGAATATGAACTTGGCAATCAGATGAGCACCGCTCTCGAATGGCTCTGGCAGACCATTGCTGACGGTGATGCGGAACAACTGGAGGTCCTACAGACTGCGGAGCTGCGGCATATGCGCGCACTGCGTGACGCGGGTGGACCATCCGCACTGCCGAAACGACCGACAACTTCGCCTTTGGTTCCGGTATTGATGAGCATCGCGGAGCACGATCTGCGAGCACTGATCTTCAAGTTTTCCCTGGACGACGCACAATACGCCGCTGCCCTCGCGGCGATCGATACATATCGCCAGACCGTCAGTGAGCATGACAAGCATTCCGGGGAGTTGGTACCTGATGAGATACGTGTTTTGCTTCGGGACGCTGGCAGGGATCTGTTGCGCAGTGTCCGCGCAGTTGTCGACGCACGTGAGGCACACGCCCACGCTGCACTCGATCGACTGGCCGAAGCGATCGAGCGGGCATCATGGTTTGACCGGCACATGTTCCTCGAGGGCATCACACGTGCCGATGCAGGACGATTTGTGCTGTTCCATCCCGATGTCGATCTTGCGACTCTGGCTGTGGTGAACACGATGCTGCATCAATGGCATGAACAGGCGTTACCGATGTTTCACGACCGCGTCAGGCGGTATCGAATCTGGCAGGCGCATCGCAACGACCCAGACATTCCGCGTGATGAGAAGACTTCATTGCATCCGCTTCATCAGGCGGTTGGACGTGTGAACGTTGCGATTGGAAAAGCGAATGCTGATTGGATCGAGAGGGTCGCAGACGAACTCGGTATGCCTGCTTTGCGTGAGGAATTCCTCCGTGAGGTGTTGCCACACTTGTATCAGCGCCGCGATCGGTTGATTGAGCAGTTTGATGTTGCACGTGCGTTGTCGGAGACGACGCCCACTCTGAACGAACGTGTGCAAGATCACTGGGCGGAGTTCATCACGAACGACACTGATTTACATGAGCAGATGCTTGCGATTGCGGTCCGAACTGTGACATGGTCACCAAGCCGGGAGGGACTCTTGCCAATGGGCGTGGATCCGGCTGACCACCGGGCATATCGCGCGCTGCTCGAACAGCGCAATGACCTGCACGCGCGGATCGCGGTTCGGCTGAGAGTTCTTGTGGAGGCAGCGCGTCAATGACTACGCGGACGCTGCTTTGGGGCGATCGGCAGAAGTTGAGGACGCCTTGCTCTCGCGCGCAGCGGACTTGTCAGTTGATGGATAAGCGATACGACTGTGGTGGATCGCACACATGCGACTGATGATCGCTTCTTCAATGCGATGCAGTTCACCGAAGGTAAGATCGCATTGTGAGAACTGGCCGTCTTCGAGCCGCTTCTTCGAGAGGGCGCGTACCAGTTGTTCGATTTTTCCCGGACTCGGCTCTGCCATCGCACGCGTCGCTGATTCCACAGCGTCGGAAAGCATCAAAATTGCCGCTTCCTTTGTGCGCGGTTTCGGCCCCGGGTAACGGAATGAGACTTCATCGACTGCGCTCTTGTCGCCATCTTCGGCTGCAGACTTGGCGGCGTGGTAGAAGTACTCGACAAGCGTCGTGCCGTGGTGTGTCTCGATGAACTGGATAATCGTGCGCGGCAGACGGTACTCTTTGGCCAGTTCGACGCCGTCCTTCACATGCCCGATGATGACAAGCAGACTCATCGCCGGGCTGAGTTTCTCGTGTTTGTTATTGCCTGATGCCTGGTTCTCAACGAAGTACTCCGGCTTGTTGAGCTTGCCGATGTCATGATACATCGCACCGACATAGACGAGCAGGCCGTTCGCGCCGATCGCCTCGGCTGCAGCTTCGGCGATGTTCGCAACCTGCAGCGAGTGGTTATAGGTGCCAGGCGCCTTCTGTTGTAGTTGACGCAGCAGCGGCTGCTTCGGGTCGCGCAGTTCTGCAAGCGTCATGCCTGTCGTGATATCGAATATCTGTTCAACAGTCGGAAGGATACCGAGCACAACGAAGCCGACACCGAGCGCACTGACCATCGCCCAGACAGCACCCTCGCCGACCTGCCGCACCGCCTCGCTGGTGACCGGCAGCTCGACAGCACCGTGCAGCAACGTGCCGAAACAAACAGCAATCGACGTGATGCCCGCGGCATGAATCAACGTGTTGCGATGGCGAACATCGCGCAACAACGCGATAAATGTTCCACTTCCCACGAGTTGGAGCAAGAGCAAGCCGAGCCCTGCATCAAGCGCGAAGGTGACCATGGTTGCTTGCAGCGCACTGATGAAGAACGCAAGCCGCTGCTCATAGGCGAGCAGCACAACGACGGAAACGAACAATGTGGGTGCGATCGCAGCGACATACGGCAGCTTCGGTGAGATCAACACCGCGAGTGTCAGCATCAGCACCATAACTCCACAGATTGCTGCCACGCGCAGAGGATTGAGCACAATCCGCGGGTGAAACAACGCGATGTACGCGCCAAGCAGCACGCTGATGATCAGCAGGAGTCCGCACACGCCGACGCGTGGAGTCCATCGTTGCCAGACCGACGCCTGGGCATCAAACTCCGCAGTTTCGTTTAGCAGATTCTGATATTGCTGTGTGTTCAGGACATCGCCACGGCGGTAGACAATTCCACCACGTTCATGTTGTGTGTATTGCGTCTCTACAGCAGCGGCCGCCTGCTCTGCAAGTTGGGCGGTCGCTTCCTGATCGAACAGAAGCGTGGGCTGCGGCTCGTAGAGCAAGCGGGCGACAATCACCGGCCATGTGTTGGTGGTGAACCCGGCATCGATTGCTGTATCACGGAGGTGTCGTCGCGTGCGTTCATCAATCTCAGCGCGAAGTTCAGCAGCATCGCCTGAAATACTCAACCGCGTACCATCTGCGCGTTGGATGATGCGTTCCAGCGAAGCAGAGTATTCCCGGGCTGCCCAGTAGTTCTGGTACACATCGGATGCGAGCAAGGGATATGCAGGGAGTATCTCATTGACGAGGCGCGACACGCGGTCCTTCCATCGCTGTGTTGTCTCGCCGTCAACCGCGTAGCGTTGGAGTGCTTCCAGATCAGTGTTGGTGAGTGAGAACTGTGTGCGCAGTTCTTCGCTGACCTCATTGATGTCGGTCTTGCCGGTGACAGCCTTGGGCAGACCGTTCAACGAGGCGCTGATTCGCTCGAGATAGAGGGTATTGAGCTTGTAGACCTGTGGGGCAGATTTCCTTGCTTCTTCACGCCGCTTGTCGGTCGCGCTCTCATCGGGAACCTGAAAGTCGAGTCGGTGCAAGCGCGTGGTGGGCATGACCTCGCCGAGTTGCTCTATGATGCGCTCGCGCGAGAGATTAACGATGAAGCCGCCGACAAGCACGAGCACGACCAGCGAGGCGATGCCATACAGATACTCAGGCCGTGCAAGCAGTGCCGCGACACTGAGCGTTGGCCGCGGGTTTCGCCGACCGACGACTTCGCGCCTCTTTGCGGACTTCGCCTGCGTTGTTCGCCGTGTGTTGCGAGCCATGGGCCGCGTCTCCAGACGCTTGAAGTATCATGGACAATCGACCTGTGAGCCGAGAAGATCGAAACAATATCGGCTTCGGTCCCGCAATGAAACAGACGTTCTGCAATTCGTGCCAGTACCCATTGCACACTGCCCCGGAAACACCGTCTGCACCTCCGATGAACCACAGGCTTCACAGGGATATTCGTTCATTATCGCGGACAATCGTCTGGAAATGCAGTGCGTTATCAGCACGATCGTGTAATATCGGCGGGAGATCAATTGTGCGTCATTTCGGCGTGATAATCCTGGCGGCAGGGGTAGCACTGGTGGGCTGCGGCGGTCCGACGCAATATCGGCCTGTCGAGACGAATCAACGTGCAACAGGCGAGCATCAGGCCATCGCAAGGCCGGTCGAAGACGTCCACGCAAGCGAGATCCGACGCGCACTGGCGGGTCTTGTGGCCGATTATGAGGCAACCGACCCGCCGAAGCGTGGCCCGGCTCGCGGCCGTTGGATTGATGTCCCGCGTGCTGCGGCCTGGGCCGTCGCCGATGCTGAACTCGCCATTGTCTCGCAGACGCGGGTTTCGGGTTCCTGGGAGTTTGCGTTGATGACTCTTGATGAACGACCAGGGCGACTCGTCGTGAGGCCGGCACCGGCATCCGAGATATGGAACGCATCGGCCACGATCGGGCTCTTTCCGGACCGAGAGGAAAACGCGAAACATTCGAGAAGGCTGCTCGAGGCGTTCACCGGACGAATGGCGGCGTTCGCTGGGCAACTGCGATTCGACTCGCAGGACTGATCTCTCCATCAGGCAATCTCGCGAGCGAGCATGGCTGCGCCAAGTGTGCCGGCAGATGATGCCAGTGCAGTGCTCAGGAGCGGGGTGTCGCCTGCCGACTTCGGAAATACAGCGCTTCGAAACGCTGCGCGCGCCGGATCGAGCAGTCGCTCCCCGAGCGTCTCGGTGATGCCACCGCCAATCACGACGACCTCAAGTCCGAGCAACGTGACACAGTTTGCAATCGCTGTCCCGAGGTGCAACGCTGCATCAGCAACAATGCGCTCGGCAAGTTTGTCGCCAGCTTCGAGTGCAGCAGCGATCGCATCGGTGGGAACCTGCTCTTCGCTGCGGATGTGCGGTTGCAAGATCGAGTCGGGATGATCAGTCGCCCATTCGCGAGCAAGGCGCGTCATACCGATGCGTCCGGCATGATGTTCGAGTATGCGTGCATTCGGGGCGACGAGCGTCTGGCCGATTTCGCCACCCGAGTGTGCTGCGCCATGGAACAACTTCCCGCCGAGGATGATCCCGCCGCCGACACCCGTTCCAACCCACACAGCCATCCCGTCTGAATATCCCTGCCCGGCACCCAGCGTGAACGCGCCCCAGGCGGCTGCATTCACATCATTCTCGACGACAACTTCCAGGCCGGTTCGGTCACGCAGAGTGTCTCGCAGTGGCACGTTGATCCAACCGAGATTCGGTGCCTCCAGCACAATGCCGCTGTGCATATCAATCGCGCCAGGCGCCGCAATCCCCAGTGCGGCGATCGCATCGGGTTTGACGCCGGCCTTCTCAATCGCTTCGCTCGCTGCCGCGATGATGTCATCAATGACGGCATCCACGCCACGATGCGGGCTTGTCGAGCAGTGGATATGACCGAGCACGGCGTTCGCGCTGTCGACAACCACGGCCTGCATGTTTGTGCCGCCGAGGTCGATTCCGACGACACACGTGTCACTGTTCATCGCCGCAGTATAAGGCAGAGAGCGTCATTGGCCCCAGTTGAGCAGGACAGCTACAAGTTCATTTCCATTCACGTCGCAGTCCGGTGTGCCAGCCGGTCCGGTGAAGTCACTCGGGCAGAGATCACACGATTCGCAGGTACCCCAGTTGGCGAGCACAGTGAGCAGATCACCAAGGCCGACCGAGCCGCTGCTGTCCACATCAGCGGGGTGCGTCGTCACACACACATCGTCGTCTGTGACGACAAGCACTTGCCCAGCGGCAACGTTGGTTCGTTCACTGCATGTGCCGTCCAGCCAGCGCACCTCCACACGATCAACGATGCCATGCATTCCCAGCCCGAAGTGTGCTTCTGCAGGCTCCTGCCCGAGGAAGCTCGTGCCCGCGGTGATAATGCGCGTCAGAGGCGGTTCCCCCGCGATCTCCACAGTCACCTCCGCGCCGATCGCGGGACCCGTGCCTGCCGCCGTTCTCGGTTGGATCGTGATCCAGTGCGCTGTGTCAGCCAAATCGCCGCGCGCTGGCGGCCGGCGATTCATAAGGATGCGCAGCGGGCCATCGTTGCACGTCTGCACGAGGTCCTGTCTGCCATCACGATCCAAATCTGCTGCGATCAGGCAACTGCCCCAGTCAACATCATCGAACGCGACCGCTGCGGATACATCCGCGAAGGTCTCAACTTCCTCGCCAAGACGATTCCAGAACAACCGCGACTCATCCTCGGCGAAGGATGCAGAGTGCCAGCCGTTCGTGGCAGCGATGTCCTGCCAGCCGTCGTTATCAATGTCGATGAAGGTACACCCCCAGCCCCAGCCGCCATCATCCACGTCGAGCGGCTGAGAGCTTTCGACAAAGTCGACCGATGAATCAATCGATTGATTTCGCAGCAATACGTTGTGTGTGCCGGGCGCGGTGATGTTGGTAATGTAGATGTCCTGGTCACCATCGCGATCGTGATCGCCCAGTGCAATCCCCATATCGTTCCACGCACTGTCTGCGTGTGCCGCTGGTGCAATATCAACAAATGTGTTGTTGCCCTGGTTGATGAACAGCCCATTCCATCGAAAGTCGACCGCAAGGTATATATCAATCCACCCATCGCGATTAACGTCGAACAGCACTGGCTGCCACGGATAGTCGACTGAACTCACCACGCCTGCCGTTGCTGAGATATCTGCAAACCCACCTGCGCCATCATTGAGAAACACCTGTGGCTGGCCGTTCCACAGGCACGTGACAAGATCGAGTGCACCATCGTTGTTGAGATCACCCGCTACCATCCCACCGCGGTGCGGCGGATCACCCGGGTGCAACGGCGCAGGCAACGGCATGAACAGGCCGGCACTCTCCGTTGCATCAGCAAACATGAGCGGCGCCGTCTGCTCGTAGAGGCGGTAGGTGCTCAGCTCAGCCGGGTCGTCGTTCGCGACGACCAGGTCAAGGTCCCCATCGCAGTCCGCGTCGAACCACAAAGCGCATCGCCCCTGCGCGGCCGAGTCGAGTCCGGCTGCACCAGCGATGTCGGTGAATGTTCCATCGCCATCGTTGAGGTAGAACTGGTGCGGCGTGCCGGCTTCAGTCGGAACAAACAAGTCGATGTGGCCGTCATTATTGACATCTGCCGCGCCAACACCGCCGCCCATCCCTGCCGCCATCTGGTACTCGCCGATGCCGCAGTCATCACAAGGCAGGAACATGACATCCGGCGATTGCGCATTCGCGCTGACAGCGCAGAACAACAGCGATCCTATTGCAATGCAATGTGATCGCTGTTGGTTCGTTCTGCGGCGCGTTGCGTTCATCTGGTCACGCATCGGGTGATTCGGGCAGGCATGGACCCCAGTTGGAAAGCACCATCAGGAGGTCTGCCAAGTCGACGGAGCCGTCAAGATTGACATCCCCAAGAGGGAACTCATCCGAGCCCCAGTCGGAGAGGACCGCCAGCAGATCAGCCAGGTCGACAGAGTCGTTCGTGACACAATCTGCGTCACATCCACGGCACGTTGGACCATCTCCGACCCCTCGCATCGTTCCTGCGAGACGATACTGCAGCCCAATCTTGGCAATCTGCTCGTAGAGGCATGGGCGCAAGTCCTTCTCGCCTGCTGCAACATCTTCCGTGCAGATGCGATTGAGTACTCCACCGACCAGTGTCGCAGGATCAATCTGCCGGATGAACTCCCATCCCGACCCAACTTCTTCAATCTCTGCGAGGAGGCAGTTCATTGCAAGCATGCCGTTGAGCACCAACTCAGGTTGCGATGAAAGATCACGGACAGCAACGTTGCGTGGCAGCGGGCCCTGTTCCTTGGGAAACACAATGTAGTCTGCTCCGCGGGCGAGCGTCATCACATCAAGGATTGATCGCCAGAGGCGGTATGGCACAGTGTCATCGCGAAATGGCAGATCCCACACCATTTCTTCATAGCTTGCATCGGGAATGCCGCCGCCGGAGAGTGATGTCTCGGTGAATGCGTCTGCCCAGATGGACAGCCCGGCGAGAATCGATGTGCGTTCTTCCTGCGAGTAGAAGTAACTGCGCGATACCGAACTCACACACTTGCCATCGCACTGGCCCCAGTCTCCGAAATCACCGTCGCAGTTGGCTCCGGGGGTTCCACTTGGTTTGGGTGCACGGAACCAGCAGATGTCTTCAACCGTGAAACTCCCCGGCCCGTAATCGCAGGTAAAACCCGTGCCACAGTCGCTCGAGAAGTAGCAATCGCAGTTGCAGACTTCCTGCCCACGCGCTGAACTTGCCAGCGAGACGACGATCAGCGCAGCAACCCCGCTGAGTATGTGTTGGAAACGCATCAGTCGAGAACCTCCTTCGTTCAACCCCACCCACGACACATGATACCAGTCCGCCTGCCGGGCACAAGTATCCGTCAGCAAGGTGGTTACTTTTGTTTGGAATACTGTCGGTACGCGGCGGCATCTTCTCGCATTGCCGCGGCGAACTCAGCCTCGCCTGCCGCCTCTGCCAACACTGCTGCCCGGTCTGCAAGCTCCGCTGCTCGCTGCGGATTCCCATCCATCGAGGCGAAGCCCGCCAGCCTGCCAAGCACCTGCGCATCGCTCTGTTCCGCAGCGATCACCGCATCGAGCACCTGCCGCGCTCGCGCCGGGTCGCGCACCGTCGGCACTGGCGCGCTCATCAGCAGATCACACAGCCGCACAGCGATCATCGCATCCGCGGGGTAATCCCGGTTCGCTGCGCTGAGCACCATCAGCCGCATATCGATCGGCGGCCTGCCGATTGCGCCATTGCGCGTCTCCCGTGTGATGCGCTCCAGTTCCGTATCCGCAAACATCACACGCTGCTTCGCCGGGTAACTCTTCTCGAACGCATCGCGCATGCGCGCCCGCGCTTCATCTGCCCGGCCTGCCTCGAGCAGCGCCAGCGCATGCTGAGTCTTGAGCCACATGCTGCGATCAGACAACGCACGCTCGCGCTCGAAAGAAGCAATCGCCTGCTCGAGCGATCCCTGCATGCGATGCAACTCACCAACCATCCGCTGCACACCCCGGATCGGAATCGCCGACAATGCAGCAAGTCGCTTTGCATGTTCGAGCGCTTCGACTGTCAATGTATCACGCTGCTGATGATTGCCCGCAGCGTGCATCTGCTGCGCTTCATCGAATGTCCCGGCGAAGCGGCTCGTATGCCACTGAATCAACCCGCCATGCGCGCTGAAAGCCAGCAACGTTGCCATCAACACAGCAAACCCAAAACCAGCCGCTGTGTATCTCCCATCACGGCGGAGCACCATCCGCTGCAACTTCACATCACTTCGCCTGACCAGCCGCACCGCCAGCAGCAGCGCGTACGCGAGGATCGCCGCGATCGCCACCGCAAGCAGCAGCGGCACCTGTCGGTAGAGATTCTTATAGATGATGAAGAACCCCGCGAACGCGACCGCCATCAGAATCTCTTCACCCCACGAGAAGTCCCACACGCGCTTCTCCGGCTTGCGCTTCGGCTTCGCCTGCGTCTTCTTCGAGAGTTTGTACGACAGCGCTTCTGACGGGCACCCTGCAACGCAGTCCATGCACTTCATGCAGCCGGGGTCAACCACCATGCCGAACTGTGCGACTTCGCTTGCAACATCCACGCCCGATGAACAGTTGCGCGTGCACTCGCCTGATTGCACGCAGTTGTCATTCACACGAATCCGCCCGCGCGCAGCGCGATCCATCACCGCGAAGATCCCCCCATACGGGCAGCCGTACGTGCAGAATCCCTTCGAGCCGAACACCATCACCGCAACAAAGCCGCACACCGCGAACGTGATGATCGTCATCACTGGCCCGGGGAATGTCCGCCAGAAGTCATCGGTCGTGAGATGCCACGCCAGCTCCGGCCCGGTCTCGCCTGCGATCGCGCTCTGCACACGTTCGACAATCGGCAGGCCGAACAGCCAGAACGCAGCGAACAGCGGCACGAACATGAGCAACCGCGCACGAATCGCAGCAGGCCGCAGCCCGAGCTTGATCAGCACCCACTGGCAGGCATCCTGCAACGCCACCACATGGCACGCCCACCCGCAGAAGAACCGCCCGAAGATCAGCGTCGAGAGAATCAGCAGCACAAAGAAGATCGCGCCCGCGTTGATAAACCCCTCGCTGATCGTGAAACTCGCCTCCGACGGCTCGAGCGGCGCGATCGCACTCCCAGTCGACAGGTACATGCCAATGTGCACCGCAATCAGCGCATGCACCAGCAGCAGCACCAGCGCGCGGCGGCGGCCCATCCGCGTCCCCGCCCTGCGGTCATCATCCATCTGCAGAATCGGCAGCGAACGTGTGCCCATCGACACATCGTAGAAAGCAGACACGCCGCAGGAAGGGCGTGAAGTGATATCTGCAGTTGCCAACTCTGCCAGTGCCCTTTGCAGCGGGTTCTACCCGCGGGTTGCTGCAGGCATGACGCGGGTTTCGTCATTCCCACGAAAGTGGGAATCCACGGATGACTGATATGTTGGAGTCAACTGTGGTTCGTGGATGCCTGCTTTCGCAGGCATGACGGGCGGG